>NZ_MWQG01000022.1:0-57076 GCF_002210365.1 Fibrobacter sp. UWH1 | reverse complement strand
CGACCCCGACCTTGGCAAGGTCGTGCTCTACCAACTGAGCTATTCCCGCGGGGTGTGCCATATTTAACTATTTTTTTTTAGCTTGTAAAGGGTCTTTTCTGATTTTATTTAATTTTTTTGAAAAATTATTCTTCCGTGATTTTAAAAGAGTCCGGCAGCTGCAAGGAGAATATCAAAGTACCGTTTCTCTTTCCGCGAAGTTCAAAAAGACCTGCCTTGGAACACATGAAATTGTGAGGCAAGGGGAGGGGGAGCTTGGCGAACAGGTCTTCCGAAATCAGGAAATCCTGGCCTAACTTTGAACAGAGCGTCTGGATTCGGGCGGTCGTATTCAGAACGTCTCCATGGTATGCCATTTCACTTCCGAAGTTTCCCACCTCAGTGGCGATCACTTGTCCGCAATGGGCCGCAGCCTTAAAGTCTGGGGCAATTCCGTAGCGTCTCAAAAAGCGTCTTTTGGTGTTGTGTAGGCATTCCTTGAAGTCATAGAAGCAGTTCAATGGTCTTGCCCTGCTGCGACAAGCACTTGTTTTCCAGGTAATAAAGGCTCCATCGCCTGCAATCTGATAGATTTCTCCATGATTTTCTTCGCAACAGTTCGATAAAAGCTTGTAGTAGTCTCGAATAAAGTTGCTGTATTTGATGTTGCCCAGTTCTTCACAGATGGTGGTGGAATTCTTCAAGTCGATGAACATGAATACCAGGTCCTCTTCCACTGGATCCTGGTATTTGCCTAGGACCGTGTTGATGAAGACTCTAGATCCGAATTTTTTGTGGACTGAACGGACGAATGTAATCAAGTGGCCCAGGAGGAACAAGCCGACAATCAGAACCTGGTTACCGTGTTCCTTAAATGCGGCCTGTACCTGGCGCAGTGCATTCTCGTTAACAAGACCTTCGCGGCTGTCGATGTACCAGATTAGAATGCAGAGCATCAAGTTGACGCAAATGCTAGACAAGAAAAACCAGGAACGGATTAACAAGGACGTGGCCACGGGGCGGCTGTCCATTTCGTCCTGAAGAATCACCACGTCGT
The DNA here is from genome assembly GCF_002210365.1 of Fibrobacter sp. UWH1. NCBI lineage: Bacteria > Pseudomonadati > Fibrobacterota > Fibrobacteria > Fibrobacterales > Fibrobacteraceae > Fibrobacter > Fibrobacter sp. UWH1. The sequence continues at coordinate 56,040 of NZ_MWQG01000022.1, read as the reverse complement.
AGATGCCGTGGGACAGACCTGTGAACAGGGACAACTGCAACATGAATAGCAATCTGGTGGGGTCCATGCCGTCGATGTTTCCGTAGGTAGACAAGGCCGTCGCACCCATAGAAACTACAATCCACGACAGGATGTAGAAACAGATCGCCTTGAATTTACGCTGTGTCATGCGTGTCATTGCCATAGGAGTATCCCGGTCAATGAATGAATAACGGCAGGGCCCAGATCATGGCAATGATGACGATGTCTTTGTAGGAGTCGTCCAGCAGAAGGGTTGATGCCAAGAAGAAAATGACGGTAGAAAGCGTCAAAAAGAGAATGAGGGGAAGGCGCTTCCTCATTTTCTTTTTCCAATTCTTCTTTTCGTTATTCTCCATATACCTTATATAATCTAAATTTCAGTGAATGTTTCTCTAAAAGTAGTAGATTCTGTTGTAAAAAAAATGTTTGGACTGTATATTCACATCCCTTTTTGTGCGAAAATTTGCGATTATTGCGATTTTCACGTGATGCCTGCGTTTCCGAAGCTCTATCAGGAGTATACGGATCTACTTTGCCGTGAGGTTGAATTTTTTGATGCCGCCCATCCGGGATTGCTAAAGACGGCGCAAACCTTATACCTTGGTGGGGGAACCCCGTCGATTCTTCCGTTGGACTGCCTGAGCCAGATCTTTGGCTGTTTGAGGTCTTTGGGGGTGGATGTTGACTCCCTAAAAGAAGTTTCCATGGAATTTAACCCGGAATCTACCCGAAAGCATACGGTAGAGAAGGCTTTGGAACTTGGAGTTCGACGTTTTAGCCTGGGGTTACAGACATTTGACGGGAATTTGTTGACTACCATAGGCCGTTCCCACTCTGTGGAAGCGGGTATCCAGGCTCTTGACTTGTTGACTTCTTCCGGCGCTCAGGTTTCTGGGGATTTGATGTTCAATCTTCCCGGTCAGACTGTTAGAAGTTTCCTGAATGATGTGGATCGGCTGTCCGATTTTAACTTGAATCACATCAGTTTTTACGGTCTAACGGTTTCGCCTAGGTCTATGTTAGGGCAAAAGGTGTCAAAGGGGCTGCTGAATATCGATGAAGATTTGTATGAAGAAATGTACTTGAACGGCGTTGAACTTCTTGGTCGAAAAGGATTTGAACGTTACGAAGTCTCAAATTTTGCCCGCCCTGGTTACGAAAGCATCCATAACCGGAACTATTGGTCCCGGGGAGAATATGCCGGTTTTGGCCCGGGAGCCCATAGTTTTTTGGGAAACACCCGTTTCTATGCACCGGAGATGTACCCTCGATGGAGGGATTTTGTCCGTGAGGGGGCACCGGAATCCCGACTTACTACTGATAAATTAAATGATGAGGATGTGCTCATGGAACTCCTCTGGCTGTCATTAAGACAGTCGTCAGGCCTTGATCTTCAAGGACTTAGCTCATTTGGAGTGCGTCTGCCGCCCTCTTCATACGAAAAATGGCTTAAGAAGGGGTTCGTTTCGATGGAAAATCATGACCGCCTAAAGCTTTGCGGCCGAGGTTGGATTTTTATGGATGAAATCGTTACGGACTTGGCTAATTCCTATTCTGAATTGGAATAAATGAAACTGTAAAATAGCGTGAGATTCAAGTCACAAAGGCGTAAACCCCTTTTGCTTTTTCTTAAAAAAAACATATCTTTGTAAAAGAGAATTTGCATAAAGAAGGATGCATTTTTCTCCTGTTATTGAATTTTGAATTGGATTAGAGGTTTAAGATGCAGTTGTTTAAGTCACATATCTCCGCTATGTGGGCGTTATTGCTCCTGTTGATTTGCTCGACAGCGGCCTTTGCCGAAAATGTAGACTGCGTCAACTACAACAAGAATGACCCCAAGGCAACACCGGACGTCCGCTGCAAGTACGCCCGAATCTGGTCTACCCGAACAGCAGTGCTTTATGTGGTGGATCCGGATTCTGCCATCATGAGAAAGAATGCTATCCCTTACAAGGACTTCCTGGTTTACATCCCTAAGGAAGTTAGCACTGACACTCTGACCGTTACCAAGGCTTCTGACTCCACTCAGATAAAAAATCTCACTCCTGTGAATTCCGGTGCGGATTCTGTTGTCGAAGTCAATATTTATGGCCACTACGCTTATGAGAACTTCCAGCTGGGTACTGCAGTCTCCGAATCGGATATCGATCCCATTGTAAGTCTTGTCTATAACTTCTATGCCCCGGAACTGGAATACAGCATTGATGGTAAGGTCATAACCGATGTGTCTAAACTGGACTACAAGGTTGGCGATACTGTAAAAGTTGACGTGCGTGCTGTTATTCCCTATGGCCCCCAGGCTGACAGAACGGACTCCACTCTTGAAAGGACTTTCTTCTTCTCTGCTTTTGGCGATAGCAAATCCCTCAAGTTCCTGAGCCCCAGTGGTTCCGACCTGACCTTGAGTGATGGATCAGTCCGTCTGAAAATCGAAAACGGTAAGTCCAGCTTCCTGGTTGTGGCAACAAAGGCCGTTACCGATGGTTCCACCTTCACTCTTGGTGGCTTTGATGATGGTAAGGACTCCTCTGGCAAGACCAAGTTCCTTGTGGATGAGAAGTTCCCCGGCGAATTGCAGTTCAAGAATCCGGATATGCCTTCTCTGGACGGTGCTGCCATTTATGATACCGATGGTGATGGTATTGGCGATAGCATTGCTACCTGGTTCAGCGGCAATATGGATTCTGTGTCTGTGGACAGCTTCTACTACAGCTGGCCTGATGATGAATCTTTCAAGAAGTATTCCGGCGATGTCAAGGAAAATAAGAATGGAGATATCTTTGGCCTGCCCGATGTGAGCGTGAAACTTCAGAAGGATTCCGCTACCGGTGCTGTTAAGGCCTATGTATGTTCCACCTTGGGCAACCGCTGCGATACCCTGAAGACCGATCTGAAGGATAGCATCGGCGCCGCCATCCAGTCTGCATCCCTGATCAAGGGCAATGGCAAGACTGACACCCTGGTTGTCCGTTTCAACAAGGACATGGATGAGTCCTGGACTTCTGGTCGTGGCCTGGTCCTGAATGGAGAAGCCATTGATGTCAATGCCGTCAAGAAGGATGGCAATGTCTGGACCTTCGTTGTGAAGACTGGCGTGGTTGAAGTTGGTGACATGATCAAGATTGAAACCGTTTGCGGCAAGGATAAGTGCCCCGACGGCATCCTGACTTCAGCTGACGGTGTGCCTACGTCCAAGAACAATAAGGAAGTTCCTGTTGACAACGCTGGCCGTGTTTATGCAGACAACGAAAATAACGGCTTCTATGATCGAGATGGTGACGGCCGTATGGATAGTGTTTCTCTGGGCTTCAGCACTCCTATTACAGAAGATGACTTGAAGAATCTGGAATTGAAGTTCTACTGGTTGGATAAGGATGGTGATGTTGTTGAAATTGTTCCGACTAGCATCTATGACCTGGTCATTTCTGACGATGGACTGGTGGTTGGTTATGCCCTGGATCCAGATAAGTACAACATCAAGCCGATGCTGACTTCTATTGATTCCGTTTCTTCTAAGGGTAAGGAATATGGCTATGCCAAGCTGATCAATAAGGTTACTATTGACGGCGAAAAGACCGAAGAAGAAACACTCTGTGGAATGCACGACTATATGCCGCCTGTTATTTCCACGACCTTCCTGAATCCTGAGTCTTTCCAGGAAATGGAACCGGATCGCTTTACCGTTACCTTCTCTGAACCCATCGATTATAAGAACTTTAACTTGACCGATGACTGCCTCGCCTTCTATGTGGATGGGGAATGGGTCCATTACGACTTGAGTGACGCTCAGTGGAGTAACGGTGGACGTACCGTTACCTTTATGATGGAAGCAGGAGCTGATCTGACTAGCCGTATGAATCCTGCAGATTCTGTTCGCTTTGACAACTTCACTTCTGGCTTGAAGGATCTCGAGGGCAATAACGTTGCCGAAGTCACTCCTCCTGTGATGGTGAAGGGCGATCCTCGTGTGGTTATGAAGACAACCTCTATGGCTGACTTGAACCGCATGGAAGAACTGAGCGAAAGAGCAAAGCCCTTTACTCTTGACCATGTGGAATCTGAACTGAGCGAAGAACAGAAGGCTTCTCTGGGTGTCCTGATGGATGTCAGCTTTGCAACCATTATGAAGAATGGTTCTGATGGTGTATCCAAGGTGGATATCGATAAAATCGGATTGAAGTGGGAATTGTATGTGTATACAAACCTTGGCGCATATGTTGGACACGCCTCGGGCAAGATTGATTGCGACGATCCGTTCTTTGACGGCAATTGCCTTGAAAATCCGGATAAGTTGTATGTTCGCTGGAATATGCGTTCCGACAATGGCCGTAAGGTTGGCGTCGGTATCTATTTGGCAAAGTTTAATATTCGCGTGTACGGCGCAGAGGAAGATTTTAAAGTTGAAAGAGTCTTTAGATGGGGCGTTTCCGCAACTAAGCACTAGGGACGATTTCAGAGGGTAGTGATATGAAGAAGATTACAAGATACATAACAGCTATGCTCATGGCGGCTGGTTCCGCTGTGGCCGCAAATATGCCCGCCCCGGAAAATCCGGCGACCGGTATTTGGATTCAGCAGGTGGGTGACATTGTCCCTCATCCCTCTTCCAAGGCTACTCTGTACTACACAAAGTACCAGAATGATGGGGTCGGTGACCGTGTCAAGGGTATCAGCTATCAGTACAACGGTGCTGGCTACCTGCTAATGAAACCTTCTGATAAGAAGGTGGTTTGTTCTTACAATGATGGTGTTCATGGTGCCGACGGTATTGTTCAGCATCCTGATGGTGATTTGCTTGTTGCAGGTCAGGAACAGAAGACCATCTATAAGGTGAGCAAAACTGCTGGTAATGGAAACAACTGTGTTGTGAAATCAGGTACTCCTGCTCAGGAGACTTCTGGTATTTGGCACTTGATGATGGATCCTACCCAGAAGATTTTGTGGGGTTCGGGTATTCCTGGGCCTCTGTTTAGGTTCTCTACCGAAACGGATGTGACCGAGAAGAACTTCTCTTCTAAGGGTTATCACGTTGAACTTAGACCGAATGCTTCGAATCGCCGAAAGGATAAGAATCTTGCTACGATAGTTTGGGATGGTGATGGAACTGCGTTCTTTACCTATTCTGACTATATGGGTGGTGGTTGCGAACCGAATCACGAAAATTGTACTGCCGATAAAATTAAAGAGAGAAGGGGTGGCGCCTATTTCGGGTATTTCACTGATACAACCTATGTAACGGTAACTGAAGGAAATATCGGTACCTATGGTGGAAAGGTGGGCGAAAAGGTCATCAAATCCTTTGGCACGAAGATCTTGATTGACTCTTTGGAAGGTGCTCATGGTGCCACTTATGATGAATACTCCAAGACCATCTTCGTATTCGGTGGTTCCAAGATTGTTCAGATTCAGCCCTACCGTGAAAACGGTGCCTTGAAGGCCAAGGTGGTCGCCACCATCGATATGCGTGAATATTTCTTTGAGGAAACTCTTGAAAATTTGACTCTCCCGAGAACGAAGGATGGTGCTTATACCGGTTGGCGCCTTGACCAGGGTACTGTCGATGGCTATGGTCATTTGTTTGTTGCCAGTAACACAGGCCACATGGTCTTTGTGGACTATGTTGGCAATTCCCAAAAGCTGATCAAGGATAATATTCTTATCCATGTGCAGTGGATTGACAACTTTTTGGACGATTTGGCCCCTCTTAAAGGTGTTATTGTCGACCGCGCTGGTGGTACGTCTGGCGCAGACGAAGATCTTTCCGAAGAAACCTATCAGAGTAGTTCTGCTTTGATTACCTATAATGGATCTAGCAGTAGCCTGGGTGGAAGCAGCTCTTCTAAGGGTGGCTCCAGTACTTCTGGCAAGTCTAGCAATTCCAACGGAAGTTCTAACTCTAATAGTAGTTCCGGCTCTAACGGTGGCAATGGTTCCAGCGGTTCCAATGGTAATGGCAGCTCTGGTTCCAATGGTGGCAATGGCTCCAGCGGTTCCAATGGTAATGGCAGCTCTGGCTCCAATGGTGGCAATGGCTCCAGCGGTTCCAACGGCGACAATGGCTCTAGCGGCTCTAACGGTGGCAATGGTTCCAGCGGTTCCAATGGTGGCAATGGCAGCTCCGGCTCCAATGGCGGCAATGGCTCCAGCGGTTCCAATGGTGGCAATGGCAGCTCTGGTTCCAATGGCGGTAATGGCGACAATGGTTCCAGCGGTTCCAACGGCGGTAATTCCGGTAGCAATTCCTCTTCTAGCAGAAGTATCGGAGCCGGTGAAGATGTTGACGGAAAGTCCAGCTCCTCCAGAGTCTACTATGGTGCTGATGATTACATCCAGAATGAAGGTTCTGATTACGAAAGCTATCCCTCTGCAGATGACTTTGACAAGGGTGACTCTGCCGTGGCTAGCGTAATCGTCTTGAATCCCACGACTCCGGGTACTAAGAATTCCGTGGTAATTAATGGTAACAGTTACCTGCTGAATGATAAGCCCAAGGGTGATTCTCTGAATCTGGAATACAACTCTGGAAAGAATACCGCAAAGGTTGGACAGGTTCTGGCAATTACTCTGGACTCTTCTAAGGTGAAGGAATACTTCGGTGATGTGGATTCCCTGGAAATTATTTCTGAATCTGTAATCGCCTTGATCGATAAGGAAAATGGCGGTACCAAGACTCAGACCATCAAGGTTAACTCTGATGGTTCCGTGACCTTCTACGTAACTTCTGATAAGGTGGTTTCTGGTGGTGCCATTAAGGTTAGAGGTGGCGGTGAAATGATTATCATCGACAACATCACCTTCTACGATCCTATTCCTGATGCTCGTGTCGGTTACATCAAGGATACTGATGGCAACAATACCTTGGACTACATGGAAATTCTCCTGAACGATTCCCTCTCCGGCAACTATGATCTGGATAGCGTGAAGATCGTTCTGGGTAAGGATACTATCAAGTGCGCTAATCCGAAGCTTAATGATTCCAAGGATCGAATCCTGGTTGACGTAAGCAAGGTCAAGGGCTTGCCGGCCGTGGGCGAATTCCCGAAGGATGCAAAGGCTCTGATTTACTACGGTGATGGTAAGGGTGCTACTTATGGTAGAGAATCTTCCATTGTTGAAGTGGGTAGCTTTGTGATTAAGGATGCATATGCAATCCGCAATGCTAACGGTATGGACTCCCTGTTCCTGCAGTTCAGTATTGATCTGATTCCGGCTGACGTTGGTTCTCCTGAAATGCTGATTATGCTCAAGCAGGAAGCTGAACGTTATGGCTTCGACGTGGGTCAGATTAAGAAAGTGTACATGCCTACAAAGGATATCGTGATCCTGGTTGCAAAGACCTTTGATCTCAAGGGCGGCAAGAAGGATAGCGTGTCTCTGTATCCTAACGTGACCTTCAGCAGCTTGCCGTACATTACTTCTGATGAATACGATCGTGAAATCCCTGTGACGGTAACGGACCGCTTTGCCTCTGCAAAGAACTCGGAATACTGGGATACCGATGGAGACGGCGTTCTGGACCAGATTGTGACCGTGTTCGACAAGAAGCTGACGGCTGCAGATCTTGAGTCTGTGTACATGTCCTTCCCGTGGTATAGCAGCAGAGGCTTGCTGATTCAGCTGCAGGCTCAGCCTGGTGAATTGCGTATTGATCCTAAGGACTCTACCCGAGTCATCTGGGATGTTCATGCCGCAACTCCGCTGGCTTCTGGAGTCACCAGCATTCGCGAAGATCTGCCCGAGGCTACCATCTACACGTACTACAGCGTGTTTAATGAAACCTTCGTGAATGAAGAAACCGTGCCTCCGGTTGACAAGATGTCTCCTGTGGTTTCTCAGGCCTTCCTGAGCTATGGTTCCAAGGCTGACACCTTGATTGTGACCTTCTCTGAACCGATTCTTACCAAGAACCTCAAGGGCGAAGACTTCTTCTCCTATATTCATGGAGGAAAGACTATCGAACTGGATCCCATGCGTATGGAATGGTCCTCTGATGGCTACTCTGTCAAGTTGATTCTGGATGGTGGCGTATCTACCATTATGCCGGGCGACTCCCTGATTGTCCGTAAGGGTGCCAAGGATGCCATTAAGGATAACTATGGCAACGTTGCTGGCGACGATCCTCAGCCGGTTATTATTGGTGGCTTGCTGAACCATTTGGTTGAGGCTACTAATATGGGTACCTTCGATGCCAATGATGATCGCGTCGTTGACGAAGATGGCGATAAGAGCTACACTCTCCAGACTGTAAGCTCCGTGAACCTCCGCTATGTGCCTGGGTCGACGACTAAGGAAGACCTGCAAAAGGAAGGCGCCTTGGGTCAGCTGGTTCAGTTGGGTGAACGCTTCGTGCCGCAGCTCCTGGATCGCGCTCAGGTCGGTGTAGATGGTTCCTACGATCCTTCTGTGCTGGATTCCCTGAAGCCTGAAGATGTCTACATCTCGTTCATCGTGAACTTCTTCGACCATTTGGGCCAGTATGTGAATGACACCATTATTACGGTTCCCTGTAACAGCCCCAAGTTTGGTGGCAACTGCCTGGAAACCGATAAGAAGGTCTTCGTGAACTGGAACTTCAAGGATCATAACGGCCGCTTTGTTGGAACTGGTGTGTACAACGTCCAGTTCAAGATGGTGGTCCGCTATGAAAACAAGAAGATCGAAGAAGAGATTAAGGATAAGTGGGGCGTTCGCCGCAAAAAGAGCAAGAAGAAATAATCCGCTGTCCTAGAAAATTGAAAAGGCTTCCGCAAAAATCGCGGGAGCCTTTTCTGTTCAATGAGGTGGGCGGAGCCCCCTGCGTCAAAGCGATCGCCGGCAGTACCTACAAAAAACGCAGACGATAAAAATCGTCTGCCAAGGGGTCTAGGGCTAATGAACACTTGGCAACTTAGTTGCCTTAGTGAGAATTGTCCTCATAGGGGATGTGCAGGGGCCCCTGCATCTAAGCGGCCATTACTTGTTAATGGCTGCCAAAAATGCGTCTTTCTTTTCCTGGAGGAATTCCTTGCTGTTGTACTTGCGGATACGGCGGAGTGCCTGGTCACGCAACTGACGCACGCGTTCGTGGGAGATGTTCATGGATTCGCCCACTTCACGGAGGGTCTGAGGAGCTTCCTGGTTGATACCGAAGATGCCGGTAATAACCTTTGCTTCGCGTTCCGGCAGCTGTTCCATAAGGTCGCGAGCCAATGCTTCGACGCTCTGGATTTCGGATTCTGCTTCGGGATTGGAAGCGCCGCCATCGGGGAGCACTTCGGCGTAAGTTGCCTTGGAGTCTGCCTTCAGGGGGCTGTCGAAAGAAACGCCGCGCTGACCGATCTGGATAAGTTCGCGGATTTCTTCGTTGATTTCCTTACCGCGGGACTGTTCGTGCAATGCCTTACGCACACGTAGGTGCTGGTTTGCAGGGAGACGAATCAGGTTGCCCTGTTCGTTGATAGCGCGGGTAATATAAGCCTTGATCCACCACACGCCATAAGAAATGAACTTAAGGCCACGGGTGTGTTCGAAAGATTCGATTGCGCGGACGAGGCCCATAGCACCTTCGCTAACCAGGTCCGGCAGGGGGATGGGGCAACCGCGGTACTGGATTGCCACCTTCAAAACGAAACGCATATTTGCAGAGATCAGCTTTTTACGGGCGATTTTATCGCCTTCTTTTGCTTTCTGGAAAAGAATCTGTTCTTCATCTCTGGAGAGGGGAGCGGTGCGACGAATATCTTCTAGGTAACGCTTTAGAGTAGTATCAGTAGAATCAATATGCATGTTTAAACCTTACTCCTTTAATATCGCATTTTTTAAAGCAAGTTGCGTGCCAATAGTGTAAATTTTTGCGAAATAAAGGGCGAAAAGGGCATTTTATTTCACGACGTGTAACGAAATTTAGAAAAATTAGATGTTTTGTCTTGAAATTTAAACAAAATTTGTCATTATTTTATGACTTATGGCAGGATGTTCGTATTTGTTGCATTCGTAAATCGGGGGCCCACTTCTTTTTGACAAATTCGTATATTTAGCTCGTTATGTCAATTAAAGAACCCGATCAATCTGTCTGGAACAGGTTTTGGAAAAGAAAGAACGATATGGACAAGGTTTACCCTTCGTCCCCGTCGGTCATTGAAACGATTAAGAAGAATTTTAAGCTGGAAGGGCTGAAGGTTCTGGAAGTGGGGGCCGGTACTGGTCGCGATAGCGCGGAACTGGCCCGCCTGGGAGCCGAAGTCTATGTCCTGGATTTTGCCGAAAATAGCCTGAAGATTGTGAATTCCCTTCGTGAAAGGGAAAACCTGACCAATCTTCATCTGGTTCGCGGCGATGCGTTCAAGGCTCCCTTCCCGGATAATACCTTTGACCTGGTTTTCCATCAGGGTCTGGCTGAACATTTCAAGGATTCGCTGCCCCTGCTTAAGGAAAACTACCGCATTGTGAAGCATGGTGGGCATTGCCTTTGTGACGTGCCCCAGACGGTTCATCCTTACACTGTTATCAAGCATATCCTGATTGCTATGGATAAGTGGTTTGCCGGTTGGGAAAAACAGTTTACCATGCCCCAGCTGAAGAAGCTGATGAATGACGCCGGCTTTGAAAATGTCTACCAGTATGGCGACTGGATGCGTCCCAATCTGTATTATCGCATGGTTCGTGAACTGGGCTTTAAGGTGGGCATTGAACTGCCTAAGTATCCCTTGCAGGGTACGGCCTACCAGAAGATCAAGGATTCCTTGCTGGATTCCCTGGAAACCAATCCGCTTATGCATTACACTCAGCTTTGCATTGGAGTCTTGGGTCGTAAGCCCTAGCTGATGAACATACTTGTCGTTAACTATCGCGATCGACTGCACCCCGCTGCCGGGGGCGCCGAAAAGCACCTACACCGAATTTTTTCGTTAATTGCCCAGATGGGCCACAAGGTGGTCCTGTTTACGACCGCGTTCCCTGGATGTAAGTCCCGGGAAGAAGTGGACGGAATTACCGTAATCCGCAAGGGTGGCGATTTGCTGTTCCAGGTGAATACGGCGCTGAACTTAAAGAAGTTGGATCGGGAATTTGATTTTGATGTGGTGGTGGAAGACCTGAACAAGCTTCCCCTGTTTACACCTTATCTGACGAAGAAGCCTGTGCTGGTGCAGATGCATCACTTGTGGCGTGGTTCCATTTTCCATGAGGCGTCCTTCCCGGTTGCCTTGGGCGTGTGGCTCTTTGAGACCATCATTCCGTGGTTCTACCGAAAGGAACCCTTTGTGGTGGTGAGTCCCAGTACCAAGCGCGAACTGAACGAGATCGGCGTGGATGAGTCCCGTATTTCTGTAATTTATAACGGTTCCGATGATTGCCGCGTTGAGGATAGTTCTTCCGTTGGCAGCGTTGCCTCTGCGGGTATGGGCGTGCCTTATTTCTTGTGGCTGTCCCGCGTTCATCGCTATAAGGGAATCTGGACGGCTCTTGAGGCTTTTGAAAAGTTTGCCAAGAATCATCCGGATGTGAAACTTGTGGTGGCGGGTGATGGCCCGTTGTTGAAGAAACTTCCTGCTTGGTTGCAACAGCATAATCTTGAAAGTCAGGTGGACCTTCTTGGCTTTGTCAGTTCTAAAAGAAAACGTGAACTGCTTGCCGGAGCCACGGCCTTGCTGCAGACTAGCTATAAGGAAGGCTGGGGTCTTACGGTTGTGGAAGCGGCGAAGCTTGGTACGACGACCATTGCCTGCGATGTGCCTGGTCTTCGTGACAGTGTGCGTAATGGCGAGACGGGCCTGCTCTTTCAGGCGGGTGATACGGATGCCTGCGCTTCTGAGATGGATCGCCTGTATAGTAACGATGACTTGAGGACTCGCCTGGAGGCCGGTGCCGCTGCTTATGCCGATGAATTCCGCTGGGATATTGCGGCTGACATGACTTTGAACTTGATGCAGAATCTTGTGATCCAACATCAGGTTGGGGGTGACGATGAAGAATAATCGTATGAAGCCCTTTATGGTGTTCTGCCTGAAGCTGGTGGTGACGCTGGTTCCTGCTTACTTTGTGTATAGGAACATAGTGTTGGCGCCCGATTGGAACGTCGGGGACTTGTACGAATTGTTCAATGTCAAGAGCGTGCTCCCGTTTGTGCTGGCGCTTCTTTGTCTGGGTTTGTCCAACTTTACGGCTTGCTTGCAGTGGAAACTTTTGCTGGAGCGTCAGAATGTCCATCTTTCTTATGGACGTCTGTTGAAGTTGTATTATGTCGGCTTGTTCTTTAACAACTTCATGCCCGGTAATGTTGGTGGCGACGCCAAGAAGGTTTATGATATCCGCATGCAGGGCGGGCAGGATACTGTCGGGGCTGGACTTACGGCGACGTTCTTTGATCGTCTGTTTGGATTGTTCTTTATTACGTTGTTTGCACTCGCTGTCGGTTTTCTGTTCTTTATGCATGATGCGGAACAGCGTGCCTTTATGTGGCCTTCAGTCTGGATATGCCTTGGATTCTGCGCCTTATTCGCCTCCCTCTTTAGTCGTAGGCTCGGCCGACTGCTTTGTAAGATCATGGCGAAAGTTTTCCCGGAGAAGGTGAATGCTCGCATGCTCCGTATGTTTGAACGTTTTCAGCATTTCCGTTCTGTGAAACTCTGGGTTTCTATTAGCAGTTTGTCGGCGGTGACGCAGGCTTTGCGAATCCTTGTGCATTTCTTTTGCGGAATTGCAGTCGGTGTAGATCTTTCGATTTCCTGGTATTTCTACTACATCCCGCTGGTGGCGATTATTAGCGCCTTGCCTATTTCCATTGGCGGATTTGGCCCTCGTGAATTGCTGGCTCAATCTTTGTTTGCGAAAGCCGGTGTCCCTAACCTGGAATCGGTGGTGATCCAGCTCCTGGCTTACTTCGTAAGTTTGATTCTCAGCTTGTTTGGGGCTTTCGTTTTCTTGCTTGGTGGATCTGCGAAAAATGCGGATCCTGCCGAGAAGGCCGACTAGGGCTGTCTTAACTTGTCCGTTTATAGAACGGTTAGACGTTCTGTTATGCGGTCTTTTTATATACCGGTGGTGATTTACATGTAAATCATCCCATTCCATACGGGTTTGTATGGATATGAAATCTGCCGAAAGTCCGGCTGAAAAAATTCTCTCTGGTTTGAATTCTGACCAGAGGGCCGCTGTTTTGCATGATCACGAATCTGGGGCTCAGCTTTTGATTTTGGCTGGTGCGGGGTCGGGAAAGACATCCGTGTTGACCAAGCGCATCCAGTACCGCATACTTTGCGGTGTGGCTCCCGAAAAAATTCTAGCGCTGACTTTTACGGCTAAGGCGGCTGCTGAAATGCGGGAGCGTGTACAGGCCTTGTTCCCTAATGCGGGGGTGCGCCTTTGCACGTTTCATTCTCTTGCGCTTTATATGTTGAAGTGTAAGGTTCCTGCAAATGGGGATGGTTCTTCGGGGGAGGTGTGTGCGTACGAGTTGCTGGGGTTTAAGAAGATTCCCTCTCCGACAGAATCTGCAGAGAGAAACTTTGCCCATCGGCTTATGGAACTTAAAATAAAAAGTGGAACAGTCCTTCGTGAAAATCTCTTTTCTTATGGGTTGTCGGCAAAACTGCAAAAGAAGTTGGCACCCCTCCGGGAGGAAGTCCATCAGACTGGTCGTGTGGTTTTTGAAGATTTGATATTTGAGGCGATTCGCCTGATCGAAGAGTTTCCCTTTGTTCGGGACTATTTTCAGAGTCTTTGGTCTGAAATTCTTGTTGATGAATATCAAGATATCAATCCGACTCAATACCGTATGGTTAAAGGTCTGCTTGGAAATCGGAAATCCCTTTTTGTTGTGGGGGACGATGACCAGGCTATTTATGGTTTCCGCGGGGCTGATATCGGCAATATTAACCGCTTCCGAGACGATTTTAGGGAGAGTACGCTGATTCGCCTGGAATGGAATTACCGGTCTGTTCCCAATGTACTTCATTTGGCGAATCAGATTTTTACGAATAAGCCCATTCATTTGCGGAAGGTCCTGCGTGCTGGAAATCCTTCGGGCTCCAAGGGGAATCCCATCTTCAAGGAAAATCGGAAACCTGAAGTGTGGGTGTCCGATAATCCGGTGGAGGAAATGCAGAAGGTTGTTCAGTCCATTAAGGAACTTCGGATGGGCTATGACTTGGAATGGAAAAACTTTGCCATTCTTGTAAGGTATAACCGCCAGCGGCTTTATTATGAAGAGGCCCTGCGGGATTATAACATTCCCATTGCGGGAGGGCCTGCAGAAAATGGTGAGGAAGGGGCCGTCCTGGAAAACGGGGTGCATGTGGAAACTGTGCATGCGTCAAAGGGGTTGCAGTACGCGGTGGTCTATTATGCGGGGCTTGCCGAGGGGTTGACTCCTGGGGCGTGTACGGGATCTAGGTCTCAGCGGAAAAGGCAGTTGGAAGAGGAGCGTCGTCTGTACTATGTGGGGGTGACTCGTGCGGAGGCCTGTCTGATTTTGTTATATTGCAAACGTAGATTTTGGAAGGGGCAGTTGTGTAAGTTCAAACGTTCCAGTTTTTTACCGAAGGAAAGCTCCTGTAAGTCTAAAGGTTTGATGATGCCTCTCGTTTTTTTTAGAATTTATGTCGTCCTGATTGTTCTTGGCTACTTGTGTGTGCAGATGATTCGTGTGCCCTATGCCAAGTGGCGGCATGGCGGAGATATGACTCCTTGGGTCGATGGCCGTATCCAGTTCTTTTCTGCTTTCTGTTTGAAGATGCTCCGTGTGGAATTGAATATTGAAAATCAGGCTGCGCTCGGCAAAGTGGATTGGACTCGCCCCGTATTTGCGGTTGGAAACCATGGCTCATTTTCGGATATCCCTATGGTTTTTCTTGCCCTTCAGCGGACATTTGGTTTTGTGGCCAAGGAGTCTCTGGGCAAGGTGCCGTTCCTTCATTTTTGGATGAAGCAGATTGGCTGTGCCCTGGTGAACCGTTCCAAGGGTGGTGCCGCAGCCGCCGTACGACGTGTTATCGCGGAACGAGGAGCTGCTCCCCGCTTGTTTATCTTCCCTGAAGGAACCCGCAGTAAAGACGGAGCTTTGGGTCCTTTTAAGAGTGGCACTTTCTATTTTGCCCACGAAAATGACGGCTTCATTCTTCCCTTGGTCATCAAGGGCTCTGCCGCTGTCTGGGAGAAACGAAAGAATGCCGGACCGTGCAAGGTGACGGTGAAAATTCTTGATCCTATTGACGTGAAGGCGTTGAAGGAATCCAATCCCGATATTGATCCGAAGCAGGATTTGTGTCCTATGGTTCATGATCGTATGGAAAGTGCATTGAGGTAGGGACTGCTATGATTGGTGTTTTTGATTCCGGTTTTGGCGGTCTAACTATTTTGCGGGATTTGCAAAAGGTGTTGCCGCAGTACGACTACCTGTATCTGGGGGATAATGCCCGCGCTCCCTATGGTTCCCGTAGCTTTGAAACCATTTACCGCTATACGTTGCAGGCGGTTCGTGAACTGTTTAGTCGTGGATGCCCCCTGGTGATCCTAGCTTGCAATACAGCTTCTGCACGAGCCCTTCGCAGTATCCAGCAGCAGGTGCTTCCTTTTGAATTTCCTGATCGCAGGGTGCTGGGGATTATCCGTCCCACTGCAGAAGAAATTGGACGTGTCAGTAAGACGGGGCATATCGGGATTTTTGCGACGGCAGGAACGGTTTCTTCGGGAAGCTATCCCATCGAGATCAACCATTTTTATCCGGAGCTGAAAGTGACTCAGCATGCGTGCCCCATGTGGGTGCCCTTGGTTGAGTATGGCGAACGGGAATCCGATGGTGCTCGTTACTTTGTTAAAAAGGAGGTGGAGGCCGTTTTACGTGAGGATCCTGAAATCGACACCATCCTTTTAGCTTGTACCCACTATCCGCTGCTGGAAAAGGCTATCCGCGAATCTACTCCGCCGGGGGTGAACCTGGTGTTTCAGGGGAGTATCGTGGCGGACAAGACTGTCGACTATCTGAAACGTCACCCGGAAATAGAAAAACGACTTGCGAAAAACGGTAAAACCAGTTTTTTGACTACAGATACGGCCGAATTCTTTGAAAAAGGCGCCTTTTTCTTTGGAATGCAGGACATTTCTGCTGAATCGCTGACCTTTTAACTTACAAAATTAGTATCTTATACAAAAAACGACGAACCATCTAGGATGGTCCGCCCGTGAGAGTTTTAATTAAAGGGGGGACCTCGGGCCGTAGTCCGGGGTTCTCGAAGTCTAACCAAGTCGAATCTATTTCGAGTATAATTAACGGATTGTATAAAAATGCCGAAGACACAGATTAATCTCGATGGTTGGCAGGACTACCGCGGTAACGCCGCAGGCAGCTTGCTTTATGTAGAAACTAGCCACCAGTCTGAAATGCCGGTGCGCGACCAGCTCAACGAAAATGGCAAGGGCTTCCTTTCTGAACCGAACTACGAAACCAGCACCTATGGCCTCGTGAGCTGCTACAATGTGAAGGCTGTGAATGCTATCCTCAAGGCCAAGAGCCGCTACATTCTTTTCGGTACCCGCTACGAAGGTCTCAGCGATTCCGAAATGCGCAACAAGTACCTGATCATGGGTTATATGCGCATCGATAAGATCAAGGACGTTCGTACCCGCCACATCCAGCGCTACATGGCTAATCCGGAACTTCAGGAACCGGAATGCATGCAGATGGAACACAACTGGGCTGTTTATGGTCCCATGCGCTTTGTCTCCATGAACGATTCCTTTGTCGTTACCGACGAAATCCTCAAGGAATGGGGTTACCGCGGTCACGCTTCCCGTCAGCTGAAGGCTGTATTCCAGAAGGAACATCTTGAACAGATCCTTTCTTACCTGGATTCCAAGGAAGATATGATCGACGAATATATCGCTACCGTCGACGAATACAAGGAAGCTTTGGAAGAAGGTTAATCCTTTAAATTTTTATGCGAAAAAGGCCGTGGATGAAATCCACGGCCTTTTCTGTTTCTTTATTGTTAGACTTTATTTTTTGACGGCCCTAATAGAACTGGAGCTTGTCTTCAGGATGTATGTTCCCTGGCGGACGTCGAGGCGGAGAGTGCCGTTGTCGTTCAGTGCCTGGTTCTTTGTGCCTGTCCAGAGGAGGTTGCCGTTCAGGTCGAAGAGCTTGGCCTGCATGTGGTTGTCGTTGAAGGCGTACTTATAGTTGGAATGGATGGATGTGGTGCCGCAGCCGACGGCTTCGATCTTGGCAATGTAAATGCCGGATCCGTTGCTGTTGAAGGTGAGGCTGTTGGAACCGAAGGGTGCGCCGGATTCATCTTTTTCGTTTGTTAGAGGAATGGTGACTTCGCTCCATTCGGAACCGCTTGCGTCGTTGCCGTACTGGTAGCTAGTCCATTCGGATCCGCCTGCGCCGCCGATGTTCACGGAGTTGGTGGAATCCACGCCGCGCATGGTGATGACGAGGTCGCTGCAGACCTGGAGAGGATCGTAGACGAGGGCCATGTCGCTCAGGGCGTAAACGCCGTGCTGGTAACCGCAGTCATCCTGATTGCAACCTGCCAAGGGAAGCTTGACGTACTGGGACACGCCGTCCAGCGGGGTGGTGACCAGGGTGCCTTCGAATTCGCCACTCCACTTACCGGCGGAGGTTTCCTTGCTGAAGTCTACGATGGTAATGCTGGAGGGAATGTTGCTGCCGCCATTGCCGCCTTCTTCAATGGGGGCGTCTTCGCAGTTGCCGATATTGGCGCCAGCACTCATGGTGTAGACCAAGGTGGTGATGGAACGGGCCGGAAGATTGTAGCTGACGCTAGTTGTGATTTCCTTGCTCTTGGCTCCGCTCTCTACAGACTGAACTGCGTAGATGGCGTTGTAGCCATTGATGCTGGGAGCGTTCAGGCTTACGGGGGAGTTGGCGGTGTTGATGGCGATGACGGAGATGGAATCGCAACCTACACTACGGAAGGCTACCACCTTGAGTTCATCCTGGTCGGAAGTACTGGTGATGACGCGTGCGTTGGGATTTACGAACTTGGAGTAGTGTCGCATGGCGTGGTACTCCGGTGCGATAACGATTTCGTCCTTGGTGCAGTTGCCCCAGTTGGCGGCGCAAACGCCGATGAACTGACCCTTTTCGCCCCAGTACAGTTCCCAGGCGATGTAGGCGTTGAGCTTGCCGCTGGTGAAACCGACTTGCATGATGTGGGCGAGGCCGACCATGTCTGCTTCGCGGATGTCATTTTCCATGGTGCAGAATTCGGTCATGATCAAGGGCTTGGTATCGCTACCCCAGCGGGAGGCGATGGAACTCATGGGCTTGCGGAAATTTTCCGGGTTCAGGTAGTTCTGTCCGGAGTTGTCGTTACCGTCGCCGGCGTGGTACAGATGGTAGGCGTAGCCTCCCAGCTTGCTGTCGTCCAGCTTGGCCATGTAGTTCTGGAAATTGTTGAAGCCGATGCCCAGCGGTTCGGGGCCGATAATCTTGGGCGGGTTGGCCAGGCTGTTCAGGGAGTCGCTCACTGCCTGAAGTGCTTTGTCGTAACCGGCGATGCCATCCTTTTCGGACGGTTCGAAAAGCGTTTCTTCGTACTCGGCGTTCATGTCCGGTTCGTTCTGCAGGGAGATGTAATCCGGTGCGATGCCCATGGCTTCGTAGGCCTGGTAGGAAGTTTTCCACCAGTGTGCGAAGTCGGCGTATACGAAGGCACCGTAGGGGTCGGTGGATGAAGTCTTGAGGGTGTTGTTCTTCTTGTCGCCGTTGCCTGCGCTACCATTGATGCTGTTGCTGGGCTTGAGGCTCGGAGGGGCGCTCCAGGAAGACATTTCGATTTTCAGCTTGTTGCCGAGGCGCAGTCTTGCGGCCTTGATGATCGCGGCGTCGTTGGCCAGGCTCTTTTCGCTGTCCTGCTTCCAGTTGCCGATACGCAGGATGGAAAGATTTAGACCGGTAAAGGCTGTATCGTAAAATGCTTGCTGGGTAGCATTACCCATGGCGGTAACCCAGTCCTGGTAGTAAACGCTACCGGCTCCGAATCCAAGAATTTTTTGCTTGGTGTCGGCAGGATCTATGGTAATCGTTGCGGCAGATGCAACTACAGCGGAAGCCAAAGCTGCGGGTACTAATTTCCTGATCATGTTGTTTCCTTTCTATACACCAAGACAAAAATAATTTTTTTGTATTTGCAATGGAAAAACGTTAAACTAAAAGTAAGAACGTAAAAAACGGCCCGTTATAAACGGCCCGTCCTTTCGAGATTCCTGGTTCCAAATTTTTTTATAGGGCCAGTTTTTTCCTAAATAGGCTCCAGGAGCCAATCTTTTAGGCCTATTTTTTAATAGGCTCCGGGAGCCAATTATTTAGGCCTACTCTTTAATAGGCTCCGTCGCCCTTGAACACGACCTTGAATGTCTTGAGGATGAGCTTGATGTCGTCGCCCAGCTTGCCGTCGCGGCGGATGTAGTCGTTGTCCAGGCGCATCTGACCTTCGAAGCTAATGTTGCTTCGGCCGCTGACCTGCCAGATGCAGGTAAGGCCCGGTGTGACGGACAGACGCATACGGTGCCACGGTTCGTACTCAGCCACTTCCGAGGGAATAGGCGGTCGCGGACCGACGATACTCATGTCGCCCTTGATGATGTTGAAGAACTGAGGCAGTTCGTCGAGGCTGAACTTGCGGAGAACTCTGCCGAAGGGGTAGATTCTCGGGTCGTTCTTCATCTTGAAGGTCTTGCCGCCGGTTTCGTTCAGCTTCATCAGTTCCTTCTTGCGTTCTTCGGCGTCGGCGTACATGCTGCGGAACTTGTACATGGTAAACAGTTTGCCGTTCTTGCCTACGCGGACCTGCTTAAAGATGACAGGACCCTTGGGATCGCTGATCTTGACTGCGGCGGCGCAGAACAGAAGCAAGGGGGAGCAGAGAACGATGGCTGCGCTGGTGCAGACCACATCCACGATGCGCTTGATAATGTGGCGGAAGCGGATGCGGTGGGGGTGCTGCCAGATATGGTCCAGGTTCAGGCGCTGCAACGAGAAGAAACTTCCGTTGGTGCTGTTGAACTCGTCAAGCTTGGCCTGCATTTCCAGGTTGTTCTTTTCCTGGGAACCCATATAGAGGTGGGCTTCGAAAATGGGTTTTCTGGGCTTGATTCGCAGGGACTGGATGAGGCCGGCGTCGTTCAGCTTATGGAGGATTTCCTTACGGATGGACTCCAGGGTTGACATGTCGGAGTTCAACAGGATGATACCAAGGCCGTTTCCGTCGGGGAGGTAGCCGAGGACATCAATGAACCTCAAATGGGAGAACATGGTGAGTATGCTGATTCGCCATGTGTTTTCTACGGTCTGGTTGGGGCTGCCCCAGCCAAAAAAATCGTACTGATGAGCGTAAATCTTGATGTAAAGGAATGGCTTGCAGGTTCGGTTTGCACGAAGGAATTCCTCGTTGAGACGGGCTCTGAACAATCGTGCTGGATACACGATGTTCTTCAATTTCTGCTCGTCGAGAATAGAACCGATTGCCGGATTTACAGATTGCTGATCCATGGACGCAAATATAAAAAAAGAAGAATTTACTCCGGTGTAGCAAAAAGGGGTAAGGGTTTGTAATTGACTGTTTTAAGGAAAAAACTCCAAAAAACATTTTGTTAATTTGTATGAACATAAAGGTTTGCTGCAGAATAGGGACGTTATACCGGTAAAATAGGACGTTCGAAGGGCCTGCTTTCGTGAAGAAAAGCGGAACTTTTCTAATTTTGGGCTGTATAATTTTAAAATGGAGACGCTCTATGTTGCGTATTGGTCTTATTGGTACAGGTACCGTCGGTGGCGGTGTTATTCAGATTTTGGAACAGAAGATTGCCGAATACAAGGAAAAGCTCGGTGTCGAAATGGAACTGGCTTGCATTTGCGCCAAGTCCGACGAAGAAGTGGCTCCCTTCAAGGCTAAGGGCTACAAGACCTCTACCAATGCCGACGAAATGATCGCTTCCAACGACATTGACGTGTTGGTGGAACTGGCTGGTGGCTACAATATGCCCCGCAAGTGGATCCTGGCTGCCCTGGAAAGTGGCAAGCATGTGGTTACCGCTAACAAGGCTTTGCTGGCTAAGTACGGTCACGAAATTTTCCCGCTGGCTGCAAAGAAGGGTTTGCATGTTCTGTTTGAAGCTGCTGTCGGTGGTGGCATTCCTATTATCCGTAGCCTCCAGGAAGGCCTGCTGGGCTCTACCGTCGAAAACCTGAGCTGCATCATTAACGGTACTTGTAACTATATCCTGTCCCGTATGGCTGAAGAAGGCCTGGACTTCGATGTGGTTCTTAAGGATGCTCAGCGTCTCGGTTTTGCTGAAGCCGATCCTACCTTTGATATTGAAGGTATCGACTCCGCTCACAAGACTGCTCTCCTGGCTTCTCTCTGCAGCGGCCACCGCGTAGACTTTGAAAAGATTCACGTGACCGGTATTTCCAAGATTACCGCCCAGGATATCGCCATCGCCAAGGAACTTGGCTGCTGCGTGAAGCTTCTGGGTATCTACCGCCGTGAAGGCAATCGCGTGGACGCCCGTGTCCATCCGTGCCTGGTTCCCATGGAACATCAGCTGTCCAGCGTAAACCGCGTTCTGAATGCAGTCTACCTGCAGTGCGACAATCTGGGTGAAACCCTCCAGACCGGTGCTGGTGCTGGTCGTCTGCCCACCGCTTCCGCTGTTGTGGCTGACCTGGTCTCTCTGGCCCGCTCTACCGACTGCGGTTCCCGCAAGGCTCTCCCCATGGGCTGGTTCAATGTTGAAAATTCTGCCACCCTGGTTCCCATTTCCGAAACCAGCGCCCGCTACTACCTGCGCTTCACTTCCCGTGATGCTTGCGGCGTTCTGGCTAAGATCACCAAGATCCTGGCCGATAATAACATTTCCATCGAAACCATCATCCAGAAGAACGTCAAGGATCCGGGTAAGGTTTCTGTGGTTGTCATTACCGAATGCACCCAGGACAGCAAGGCCCAGAAGGCAGTGGATGCCATCGACGCTCTCGCTGAAATCGTGGAAAAGAGCCAGGTTATCCGCTTCTTGGCTTAAACGCTTTAGGATGGTTCCCGTCACGGGTTGATGGGAACCTTTCCTCTTGTTTACTTCTTCCGTTGGATTGTGTATGATTCGAGCGACCACATTGGAACGTATGCTTGTTGTCCTGTCGGACTTTGTTGCGTTGTCCATTTGCTTTGGCTTGGCCTTCTGGGTGCAGTTCCACAGTGGGTGGATTGCTGACAAGTTTGATCCTAGCCGAGCTTTTGCTGATTACTACCACATGGGCATTGTGCTTAATGTGGGGTGGCTCTTTCTGTTTGTTTGCGCGGGACTTTATCGTTCCTGGCTTCTGCAGTCTAGGACTCATCAGATTTTGCGGGTGCTGCGTGCGGTGGTCCTTGGAATTATCCTGGTGATTCTTTGCCTGTTCGGTGCGGAATTCCTGGGCAAGGTTATGTCTAACGAACCCTTGAACAGCGGTTATCTGTATGGATCTCGCTTCCCCTGGATTTTTATATACGGTGGTTTTGCACTTTGCCTGGTGGTCAGTTTTAGAATGATCATCTACCAGTGCCTTCGCGGTCTGTTGCGTCTCGGTTATGGTGCCAATAACATTCTGGTACTTGGTGCAACCGAGGCTGGTCGCAAGATTGCCGAAGAACTCGCCAAGACGCCTCAGCGTGGTCAGCGTGTTATTGGTTTTGTCGATGAACGTTATCAGGTCATGGACAAGGAATTTGCCGGTGTCCCCGTTCTTGGTAAGTATTCTGACTTGCCCGCGTTGATTAAGAGTAAGAAGGTTTCTGGCATCATTATCGCCCATGATAGTACCTCTCCGCAGGAAATTATGCGAGTGCTTGTGTGGGTTTGCGAATGCGCTGTACACATCTACCTCGTTCCGGAACTTTATCAGGTGATTCATGGTCAGTTCAAGGCAAATCTGGTATATGGCTTTGAACTCCAGGAACTACTGCCTTTTACCATGCCGCCCTGGCAGGTCCGCGTCAAACGTATGGTGGACATTTGCTTCGGTACCTTCCTTGGAATTTGTTCGTTGCCCATTTGCCTGCTTGCGGCTATCGCTATCAAGCTGGACGATCGTGGCCCGGTTTTCTATTCCCAGGAACGAATCGGTTTGTATGGAAAGCCTTTCTTTGTGTACAAGTTCCGTACCATGCGTACCGATGCCGAAAAGTTTGGCGCTCAGTGGGCTACCAAGAACGATCCGCGAATTACCCGCATTGGACGATTCCTGCGTAAGACCCGTATCGATGAACTTCCCCAGATTCTGTGCGTGCTGAAAGGTGATATGAGTATGGTGGGCCCCCGCCCCGAACGAGCTGTGTTTATCGGTAAGCTCCGTGAACAGATTCCCTTCTACATCAGCCGTCTGAAGATGAAGCCGGGGTTGACTGGTTGGGCTCAGGTCTGCCATCATTACGATACCAGCACCGAAGACGTGAAGATTAAATTGCAGTACGATATGTATTACTACGAGAATATGAGCCTCTTGCTGGATTTCCAGATTCTTGTACGTACTGTTTATGTTGTTTTAACAGGAAAAGGCGCTCAGTAGGTTTGAGGGCGTTCGCTCCGCTCACTTTGAGGGGTGAGGTCGGGCTACGCCCTAGAGGTTGTAAGTATCCTCATACCTCAGAGCGAATGAAATGAGCGACCCCATACCTCATACCAAAACGTTTATATAAGGACCTTGATTATGTACGGTGATAATTCTACTCCGGTGTTTCCCACAGAAGATGCTTTGACTATGATCCGTCTGGCTTTGGCTGAAGACGTTCGCACTGGTGACGTGACCAGCATGTGGACCATTCCTGCCGACCAGAAGCAGCATGCTCGTTTGATCGCTAAGGAAGATGGCGTTGTGGCTGGTCTTCCCATTATCGAACTGGTGTTCCAGGAAATGAAGGCAAATGCTACCGTGACCCTCCACAAGAAGGATGGTGACGTGGTAAAGAAGGGCGATCTGATTGCCGAACTTGATGGTACCACTCACGAACTTTTGACCGGTGAACGTACCTTGCTGAACTTCATCCAGCAGCTTTCCGGTGTGGCCACTGTGGCTCACACTTTCCAGGAAGCATTGAAGGGTGGTAAGACCAAGGTCCTGGATACCCGTAAGACTATTCCCGGTTTCCGTACCTTGCAGAAGTATGCAGTTCGCGTTGGCGGCGGATCCAACCACCGTATGGGTCTCTTTGACATGGTGCTGGTGAAGGACAACCACATTGCTGCCGCCGGTGGCGTGTTGGAAGCTCTGGCAGTTGTCAAGAAGAATAACACCCAGAACCTTATGGTGGAAATGGAAGTGGAAAATTTCGACCAGCTGCGCGCCTTGCTCAATAAGGGTGTTGACGTGATTATGCTGGACAACATGAGCAACGAAACCATGGCTGAAGCCTTGAAGATCATCAAGGAAAGCGGCGACAAGTGCCTGGTGGAAGGTTCCGGCAACATGACCCTGGAACGCGCCAAGGAAATCGCTACCCTCGGCCTGGACTTCATCTCCGTGGGTGCCCTTACTCATAGCGTGAAGGCTCTCGACTTTTCCATGAGAATTTAAGCTTTGAGGTCGGGCTTCGCCCTTTTAGGTGTGAGGTCGCAGCAGAGCTGCTTAGAGGTATCGAATTGATTTCGTACCTCATACCTCAAAACGAACGAAGTGAGTGACCTCACTCCTCATACCCGGATAAAAGAGACTATGGCAGATTCTGTAACATTAGTTGTTGACGTAGGAAACACCCACACGGTTCTTGGCATTTTCAAGGGAACCAAGGTGGTGGATTACTGGCGTCTGACAACCCGTAAGGAAACCACTTCCGACGAGGTGATGAACCGTATCGGAGGTCTTCTCCGCTTTTCTAAGATTAATCCGGAAGAGATTACCCATGTGGGTCTTTCGACGGTGGTGCCCGCTCTTGAGCGCCCCTGGATCAAGGCTCTGGATTCTCTGCTGAAAAAGCACGTTCAGGTTGTCAATTCCAAGAACTGCCTCGGTTTGAAAATTGATTACCAGAATCCTTCCATGGCTGGTGCCGACCGCCTCTGCAATGTGATTGCGCTCCGTGAAGAAGGCCTGAAAAACGGTGTGGTGGTGGATATGGGAACTGCAACCACCTTTGATGTCATGAAGGATGGCGCTTTTGTCGGGGGCGTGATTATCCCCGGTATTAACGCTAGCCTGGATGCCCTTACCGAAAAGGCCGCCCGCTTGCTTCCGGTAACTATCGAATGGCCCGAAAACGTGGTGGCTGACAATACGGATGATGCTATTCGAGCTGGTCTTCTTTATGGCTTCCTGGCTCAGCTGGAAGTGCTGATCGGTAAGATCAAGAAGGAAGTGGGCTGCGAAGACCTGCCTGTCTATGCGACGGGCGGTTGGGGCAAGACCATTGCCCGCCGGACAACCCTTATTGACAAGTATGACCCTTTCCTAACTTTGCGGGGAATCCGTCTGGTGGCTGTCAAGGGAAATTCCGTTGCAGAAGTGGAACGGGATACCGAAGAAGAATAGCCAGAACATCTGTTTTTGAAAGCCTTATCCTGAGGAATAGGGCTTTTTTTTATGGGAAAAAAGCAGAAATGTGCTTATCGCAAATTAAACTTATTATATTATTACATAAGTTAAGAAGGTGAAAATCGTGCTGGCAAAATTCCTTAAGACGTTATCGCAGAACAGAACGTTGATCTTTTTGGTCATGTGTCTGTTTGTCCATATATTCAACGCAATCTATTTTTGTTCCATTGGCTTAACTCCGCTGGTGGTGCTGAATATTGGTAGTTCTTGTCTGTATGTCTTGTTCCTGACCTTGTTCAAGAAGAATAGTGACCTGCAGATTGTATTTGCCTATTTCGAAATAATCATATTCTCGTTCTTGAGTGAAGTTGTGGCCGGCGGTCACTTTAGCTATGTGAACTTTATTATCGGCATGGTGGCTGTGGTGTTCTTTCTGCTGCCCTTTAGGAACAAGAAGAAACATATTTACCAGTTCATTGGTGCGGTGTCAGCCATTGGTGTAAGCCAAATTACGGTGTTCGAATATTCCATGTTCCCGGAATACTTACCTATTGTTCTTGAACATAAAGTATTCATTTCCTGTCTGAATCTTATCATTACCTTGTTTACCCTTTTCTATGTTTCCAACCTTTATTTGGTAGAGCTGAACGAGGCCAGGGCCAAACTGGATTATTCAAGTAATCATGACGTGCTGACCGGTCTTTATAACCGCCGCTTTTTTGAAGGCATCATGAAACGCAGCAAGGAAGAAAACGAGAATGCCTTTTCTGTGGCCATGGTGGATGTGGACGACTTTAAGCATATTAACGATACTTACGGTCACGAGGCCGGCGACAAGGTTCTGGAACGGGTGAGCCACCTGCTGGCCGATGTGCTTCCCAAGAATGCCATTGCCGTCCGTTGGGGTGGCGAGGAATTCGTGCTTTACCTGCCCATGATGAGTGTGGACAGTGCCCGTGGAGTCCTGGAAAATTTCATTACGAGACTTCGCGAATGTTCCGTTATTTACCGGAATCAGGAAATCAGGATTTCTGCGACAATCGGCGTGTGTACCGGTGACAGTATTTCGGAATATGAGAATTACATCCGCCAGGCAGACGAAAAACTCTACTGGGGAAAGAAACACGGCAAAAACCAGATTGTGAGTTAGAAGTGTTCTACTCGTAAGTTTTGAAAACTTCAAAAAAAGTTATATTATCGGTGATTAAATATTGGAGCGTGTATGCGTTGTTTAGTTACCGGTGGTGCTGGATTTTTGGGTAGCCATCTCTGTGAACGTCTTCTGAATGATGGTCACGAGGTTATTTGTCTTGATAATTATTTCACTGGCCGAATGGCTAATGTGGCCCACCTCCGCGACAACAGGTGCTTCGAGCTGATCCGTCACGATGTAACGGAACCAATTCTTCTTGAAGTGGATCGTATTTTTAACTTGGCATGCCCTGCCAGCCCTGTGCATTACCAGTATAATCCGGTAAAGACCATCAAGACCAGCGTCATGGGTGCGATCAATATGCTGGGACTTGCCAAGCGTGTGAAAGCCCGCATTCTTCAGGCCAGCACCAGCGAAGTTTATGGCGACCCTGCTGTGCATCCGCAAACAGAAGACTATTGGGGAAACGTGAACCCCATCGGTATCCGAAGCTGTTACGACGAAGGCAAGCGTGTTGCCGAAACCCTCTTTATGGATTATCACCGTCAGAACAATGTGGATATCCGCATCGTTCGAATTTTCAATACTTACGGCCCTCGCATGCTTCCTAATGATGGTCGCGTCGTTAGCAACTTTATTGTGCAGGCCTTGAAGGGCGATGATATTACCATTTATGGTGATGGGTCCCAGACCCGTAGCTTCTGCTATGTAGACGACCTTATTGAAGGCTTTGTCCGCATGATGAGCCAGGACAAGATTATCGGACCGGTAAATATCGGCAATCCCGGTGAATTTACCATGCTGGAACTTGCAAGGGAAGTTCTGGACTTGACCGGTTCCAAGAGCAAGATTGTCTTCCAGCCGCTGCCGGGTGACGATCCCAAGATGCGCAGACCTAACATTGACCTGGCCAAGAGTGCCCTGGGTTGGGAACCGACGATTCCCTTGCGTCAGGGGCTTGAAAAGACTATCGTCTATTTTGATGAACTGCTGAAAGAATAAAGCAAACTTTTAAAGGCGAGCGGAAACGCTCGCTTATTTTGTTTTGCAACCGATGGTGCTGCAAATGGGACATTGATCCACTTTGTGTCCCATGGCCTTGCAGTAGGTTCGTCCGAAGAGAATTATTTGCAGATGCTTTCGTTCCCAGGATTCGGGAGGAAAGATTTTCTTTAAGTCTGCTTCAGTACGTTCTACGGAACTTCCGTCGCTTAAGCCCCAGCGGGCGGCCAGTCGATGGATGTGGGTGTCTACAGGAAAGGCCGGTATCTTGAAGGCGTGAATCATCATGACGCTGGCGGTCTTGTGGCCGACGCCAGGGAGGGCTTCTAGTTCTTCAAAGGTCTGCGGGACTTTGCCGTTGTATTTTTCAACGAGAAACTGGGACAGCTTGAAAATGTTCCTGCTTTTATTCTGGTAGAGTCCGCAGGGTTTGATGTATTCCGCAATTTTATCCACGCCGAGGGCTACCATTTTTGCGGGAGTGTCGGCAACTTTGAAGAGCTCTGCGGTCACCAGGTTTACTCGGGCGTCGGTACATTGGGCACTCAAGACTACCGCGATTAACAAGGTGAAAGGATCGCGGTAGTTTAAGGGAATCGGCGGGTTTGGAAACAACTCGTCCAACTTCTGGTTGATGAATGTGATGCGATCTTTTTTGGTCATGCGTCGCGGGTGAAGTCCTGCTCCATGTTGAAGCTGGGCATTTCATCGTGGGGACGACCAACTTGAACGGCAGGCACTCCAGCGTACGTTGTGTGTGCAGGAACGTCGCTGACCACAACGGCACCCGCACCAATCTTGGCACCGTCGCCAATATGGATGTTTCCCAGAAGCTGTGCATGGGCGCCCAACATGACACCGTTACCAACCTTCGGATGACGGTCGCCGATTTCGTTACCAGTACCGCCTAAGGTGACTCCATGAAGGAAGGAAACGTTGTTGCCGACGACAGCGGTTTCGCCAATGACAATGTTTGTAGCGTGGTCAACAAGAATTCCGTATCCAATGTTTGCTGCAGGATGAATGTCCATGCCGAACTTGCGGCTGATGATGCTCTGCAACATTTTTGCGGGGAAGGTGCGTCCTTCGCTCCACAAAATGTGGGCAGCACGGAATGCCTGTAATCCTTGGAAACCCTTGAAGAACAGCAACGGCTCCAGATAGCTGGTGCAGGCGGGGTCACGGAGCACGGTGGCGTGCAAGTCCTTGGCGGCGCTCATCAGAAGTTCGGGGTACTTGCTGTAAAGCCCGCTGAACATCTTTTCCAGTTCAACTCTGTCGATGACTTCGCCTGCCAGCTGACAGGAAAGGGTGACACCCAACATTTCGCAGAAACTGTTACGACATAGAATTTGTTCGTTCAGCATCAATACAGAGAGGGGCTCCTTCTGTACCAGAATTTCGGCTTCGTCACGAATTGATTTTTCTATGTCTGCAATATTCATTTTTTATCCTTAGAGGGCTCGTCGTCGTCGAGGGTGGGAATAACCTTGTTTTCCTGGCAAAGGTTTTCTTCGCGGATTTTAAAGGTAAAGTCAACCAGATTGTTTTCGAACATTTTCTGGTAAGGCTTCTTCTTCTGCACGCTCTGCAGGGCGCAGGTACAGTAATTTATGCGCTGGATTAGGATGTTGTCGTTACGGGGAGCGCCCTGGGCGAACACGCATTCGTGCATGATGGCGTATTCCATGGCGCGGTCGTAACGGTACTTGCACTTGTTTGGCAGATCAGGTTGGGCTGCAACTCTTTCGATTGTTCCCTTGGCAGGAACGTTGTGCATAATGCTGCTAGTGATGAATCCAGCGACAAATACCAGGAAGCATCCTACTAGGAGCAACAGGAACTTCTTGCCGCGGCTAATGTTGTTGTAGCTTCTGCCTACCGCCTCAAAGGCTTGGGTGGCGTGTAACTTGACGTCATCTAAATCTTTGTTTTTTGCCATATTACTCTCTCTTCACCTAATCCAAAACTAAACTTCTATCAGTGTCCAGACCTCGGGCAATGTTCTGTAGTCTTCGTTAAAGTCTAGTCCGTATCCCACGACGAATTCGTTGGCTATCTCGAATCCGACATAATCGGCGTGGAAATCAACAGTTCGACGTTCTTCCTTATTCATAAGAACGCAAGTACGTAACTCTGTAATTCCTGCTTCCTTTAACATGCCTACCAAGGTGAACATGGTGTTGCCAGTATCCAGGATGTCGTCCACAACTAGTACTCGCTTGCCCTTTAGTTCCTGCAAGTCCAGACCACTCACCTTCAGCTTGCCGCTGGATTCCATTCCGGAACCATAGCTAGAAGCCTTGATGAACTTAATCTGATGCTTGGGGTTGGCCATGGCGCGAACCAGGTCCGTGGTGAACATGAACGCTCCGGTGAGAGCCGAAAGGACAATGTCGAATTCAAAGGATCCGCCGATTTCTGTAGCCAGCTCCTTGACGCGGGTCTGGAGCTGCTGTGCAGAAATCATGGGCTTTGCGGACATCTTGTACATTTACACCTCAAAGTTCAGCCAGCTGAACATGGGCTTCAGGGCGGCAAGCTTGCCTTCGGGATTCTTGTTGTATTCCTGGAAGAAGGGGAATACCTTGTTCTCGAGGCTTGTCTTGTCGATGCCCAGACGGAGCCAGTCGGCCACGGTAATGAGGCCGGTGATGTGGCTGACGGACTTCTTATCCAGTTTGACGGAGACTGCATCAATCAGTTCCACCAACTTGGCGTGGAACATACGTCCGGTACCGCCGAAGGAGAAGTGGGTGTTCAATGCAGTAGCTTCTTCAACCAGGTCGTGGATTTCGTCAAAGACCTTCTTGTCGTCGGTTTCCATATAGGAAAGGGCGAGGTGGTGGATCTTGGAGTTGATTTCCAGAGACAGGATCTTGCGCATGGTGTCGGGCAGGGTATGGTCGGGGTCGGCCATGCTGTCGATGGAAAGACCATGGGACAAGGCGAAACTGCTGAAGGATTCCGTAAGACCGGAAAGGTACTTGCGGGTAGAAATCTGGTTGATACGCTTCAGGGAGTCGCTCATGAGGTTGCGCATGCGGACCACATAGGCGGTGGGATACATTTCCTGGAGCTGTTCGGTTCCCATATTGGGATCTTCTACGAACTTAAGACCGTTCTGTTCGTTTTCGCCATCGGCAACCACCAGGTTGATTCGGCCCAACTGGTCGGTAATGGCAAGAACGGAGGATACTCGGGATTCGCCGACGAACTTGTCGTTGAATTCTGCACGGACCAGAGTCTGACGACGGCGGGAAGCAATCTTTGTCGCAGTGATGCGGGCATCCTTGTTGTCGTAACCGTCTTCCAGGTCCAGGTGGAAGATGGCGGCACGTTCTGCCATTTCCTTGACAACCACGGGAACCTGTTCTTCGGCATAGCGGGTAAAGACTTCGGCACCGTTCCACTTGTGTTCGTTACTGGTGGCGCGGGCGAGGATGCTAATGAACTCGTTACGGATATGGTGGCCGTAGGGCAGGAACGGTTCCAGCAGTTCCATGGCGCGGAGGGCGTAACGCATGTTCTGTACCGGTTCCAGACCTTCGATATCGTTGAAGAACCAACCGCAGCTGGTGAAGCTGAACAGGCAGAACTTCTGGATTTCGAGAAGGCGGATGGCGCGGGCGCACTGTGCTTCGTTGGAGGGGTTCTTTACTGTAGCTTTCAGGAAGGCTTCCACGCGGGATTTGTCTTCGGGAGCGACCAAGGTCTGTACGTAGTTGTTACGTGCGTCCCAGGGGTTTACGTCGGAAATCTTTTCGAATTCGCGGACAAAAACGTCGTCTGCCAGTTTCTTCAGGTGGTTGAAGGCGTCGCGGAGAGGACCGCGCCACTTCTGGTTCCAATCGGGGCCACCGCCAGTGCAGCAACCGCAATCGCGGTACCAGCGGCCAACGCCGTGGGCGCAACTCCAGGCGCAACCTTCGCTATGGAAATTCTTCAGAAGGACTTCGTGCTGGGGTGGAAACTTTTCCAGGAACCAACCGTAGTTCACGGGAACCATGTTGTTCTCGGGTGCAAAGTGGTTATAGAGCCAGGCAGCGCACATGTCGCCGAACGGTTCGTGGTGTCCGTAGGATTCGCCATCGGTACCGATGCTTACCAACTGTGCGTCTTCGCGATTTTCATCCCAGGCGCTCTTGATCTTGTTGCCGAAGGTGCCTGCGTCACGGAGCAGGTGTTCGAAACCCACTGCAGAAGAAAGCCAGGGGTTGTAGAAAAATACATCCAGGTAGCCGTCGCACACCAGGTTGCCTTCCTTGTCGCGGGGGTAGATGCGGTAGGGGCGGGTGGTGTCGATATCGGTGTTGGAGCAACCTTGCCATTCTTCGCTGCCCAACTTGCGGAAGCTATCTGCCTGGGTGGGGGAGAGAATGGTGAACTTGATGCCGGCCTTGATGAGGGCCACAACCGTTTCGAAGTTGATGGCTGTTTCTGCCAGCCACATGGCTTCGGGCATACGTCCGAAATGGAACTTAAAGTCTTCGATACCCCATTCAATCTGGGTCTTCTTGTCTTGTTCGGAAGCAAGAGGCATGATGATGTGGTTGTACACCTGGGCGATGGCGTTACCGTGGCCCAAACGTTCAATGCTTCTCTTGTCAGCTTCCTGAATGCGCTTGTAGGTATCGGGAGTGTTGGTGCGGATCCAGCCCATCAGGGTGGGACCCATGTTGAAACTCATGAAATCGTAGTTGTTGACGATATCTACGATGCGGCCGTTGGGGGAAAGAATACGGCTTGCGGAGTTGGGGCTATAGCACTGACTTGCAATGCGGTCATTCCAGTCGTGGAACGGACGGGCGCTGGGCTGGTTTTCGATGACTCCGGTCCAGGGGTTTTCACGGGGCGGCTGATAAAAGTGGCCGTGGATTGTAAAATACAGAGGATGTTTTTCAGACATAATTACACACCAAAAACGTTTTGGCGAAAGATAGAAATTTGCCATATGCAGCGTGGCTGCGTGGGCGTGTTGTAGGGGCTTTCAGATACGAAAAAACGCAGCGGTTAGGCTGCGTTGATTTGGGGTTCACTTAAAAGGAATCGCTAATTGTTTTTATTTCAGCTTGATGACTCTGGAAACACTGTATTTTCCGGCAGATGCGCGGAGTACATAACTTCCATGGGCCAGTGCACTCAGGTCAAAACGATGGCTTCCGGCAACGAGATTGCCTTGGGCAAGAGTTGCAATGCGATGGCCCATCATGTCGAACAGCGCCACCGTTCCTCGGCCTGCCTGGGGAATGTACAAAGACAAAGTTTTTTCTTGAACGGATGCCGTTATGTTGTTTGCGAAAGGTACGGTGTTGCGAATGGAACTGGGGGCGACGATGGCGCCTGCGCTATTGG
The DNA here is from genome assembly GCF_002210365.1 of Fibrobacter sp. UWH1. NCBI lineage: Bacteria > Pseudomonadati > Fibrobacterota > Fibrobacteria > Fibrobacterales > Fibrobacteraceae > Fibrobacter > Fibrobacter sp. UWH1. Next base: position 22,993 of record NZ_MWQG01000022.1, on the reverse strand, counting down.
TGTCTGCAACCACATTGTCCCAGCCCGGCATATTGTCCAAGGCGATTACTCGTTCGTCATCCAGGTTGCGCTTCCACATATCGGCGGGAGTCTTTTCCAGGAAGTTTCCGCTCCATGTCTGACTCCAGGTCATCCAATAGCTCCAATATGACTTGTCTTCGGCGATGCTGTCGATGTCGGGAATGGCGCCGTTTTCGCTGAGGGCGATCATCTTATTGGTGCCCACTTCATCGATAATCTTGTTCCAGTAATCGGCTGCAGAATAATGGTTGTTCAGCGGGTCGTAAATGTCGACGGCAACGATATCCACGTATTCGTCTCCCGGATACCATTCTCCATTGAGGGCAGAATAGTCGTAACCAAACTTAGGATCGGTATTGATGTTCCAGACCCAGATCAGGTTCCTGTTCTTGTTTACGTTAACCATGCGGTTGAATACAAGACGCCACAGCTGAACATAACATTCCGGAGAACCGACGCCCCACCAGAACCAGCCGCCACTTGCTTCGTGGAGAGGACGCCAAAGAACGGCAATACCCTTTTCTTCTAGCTGCTTGAAGTAACCGGAAACAATATCTACGTCGGCAACGATGTCCTTGTATACCTCGGAAGTGGGGTCGGCGTCAAGGCATACTGTCTTGGTTGCTTTGCATTCGTTTTTGGTGGAGTCCATATCCGTACATACGGAATCCGTCTTGAATGCCTTGGTGTAGTTGAAACAGGTGTTGTTTTCTGCGGTTCCAGCAACGTCTTCGGTACAGCCTGCATTCTTGAAACCCTGCATCTGGGTGTAGAAAACGGTGTCTTCGCCCACCTTCCAATGCCAGGTGTATGTGGGGATGCCGCCCATGCTCCACAGGTCTTCGGTCATGACCAGATTGTTTTCTGTATAGCCCCGGAACCATCCTTCTTCGTGATGCCCGCCTGCAGCGAAGAGCATGTCAAAACCACCGATAGCAGGATAGTGGCCGGAACGCTTGTAAAATTCGTCGATGTCGGTCTGGCCTTTCCAGGTGTCTTCACCATTCAAGAACTTGCAGGAGTCTGCAGGAGTGCATTCTGCGGCGGAAAGCAACTTCATGTTGCCGTAATCATAGTTGAAATTCTGGTCGCTGATCATCATGCCGCTGATAGTCTTCTTCATGAAGTTGTCGCGGAGGAAGGTCTTGACCTTCATGGCGCTTTCGGTGGCGCCGGGAGTTACGGGCAATGCACTAATCTTGAATTCCGGATCAGGAACCCGTTCCACGATAATGTAGTCTACGCCGATGGAGGCATTGCCGACGGTAACCGTATTCTCGCCAGCCTTCATCTTAGAAGTGGCGGATACGACGTAGGCGGAATCGCAGTTGCGGGGTGTGGTCAATTCAGAACCAGCCAGCTCCCCATTGACCATGATTTTGGAGGTGGTCCAGTCGTACTGTTTAATCAGAACCTGGGTGGTCACCTTATAGATGGCAGTTTCGTCAACCTTGATGGAGAACGTCATTCCGTCAGAACCGGGAACCACATACTTGCCACCAGAAAAACTGGCGTCTTCCTTGATGTCGGCGGCTGTTACGCCGGGCTGATCTTCGGATTCATACTTGGTGGCTGTGGTTGCTGCAAAGCTTGCTGTGGCGAGCCCCATGAAGGCAACGAAAGAGAATGCGCTCTTGATGGCGCTGTTAAAATGTAATCCCATAAACACTCCTTAATTAAACCGCCTTAAATCTATATTTGAAAACCGAATTTTTAAATGGAAGATCGCCTCGAAAAGCTTAAATCGTTGAAAAGTTCGCATCAATTGATGCTTTTTTTTAATAAAGATTGCAGAAAAGGCCGCGTTTTTCGCGGCCTTCGATCGTCTAATTTTACAAGGAATTAGTTATTGGGAAATTTCTTTCCTGTAAGGTCAAAAATTTTGGGTTGATCCTTGTTTTGATCGACCTTGTGGACCTGAACTTTATTTCCCTTGATTATGAGTCTTGTTCCTGCAGATTTAAAGTTCGTTTTGGTCTCTTGCTTACCCTTAAGGCTTGCAATTTCAGACACGTCTGCCAATTCGTACTTGTCCCAACCCGGCATATCTTCCAGGGTGATTACGAAGTCGTTGTTCATGACGGTCTTCCAGGTTTCAGCCGTATTGTCGTTGGCCCAGCCTTCCATGGCGTAGTCACCGTACCAGGGCATGAACCAGCTCCAGTTGGCTCCATCGGCCTTCATTTCGTCGGGGAAGGGAACAGAACCATTTTCACTTAAGGCGATAATCTTCTTGCCGCCGTAAATATCCTTCACGGTTTCAAAACTGCCCACCAGGCTGGAGTGGTTTGCTTCGCGAGGATAGTAATAGTAATCGCGGCCCACAACGTCTACGTATTCGTCGCCAGGGTACCAATCGATGGCGTCCTTGGCTTCGTCGGTGGTCCAGACCCAAATGAGATTATGCAGGTCTTTTTTGTTGACGAAAATATCGAACATCAAACGATAAAGGGCGACGCAGGCTTCGGCACCATCGGTACCCCACCAGAACCACTTACCGGCGGCTTCGTGAAGGGGGCGCCACAATACGGCAACACCGGCTTCCTGTAAAGTGTGAAGGCTGTCGGCAATCATTTCCAGATCGCGGACAATGGCCTTGTATTCGTCGGATTCTGTTTTCCACTTTTTGGTAGTCAGGTCGTAAGCCTTGGTGACGCTGAATGTGGTGAATGGATCGTTTCCGCTGGACTCGGTGTAGAAGGCTTCCACATCCCACATGGGGTCTTTCCAGTGCCAGTTAAATTGAGGGATGCCTCCCTGCTTCCAGACGTACTTTGCCATTTCCAGGGTGGCGTGGGTGTAGCCCTGATGCCACATGCCGTCGGAGCCGCTGCCGCTGGCGTGCAAGAAGTCAAAACCTACCAGCACCACGTTCTTGCCGGAGGCATCTGCGATGTACTTCAATTCAGTCTGAGTTTCGTAAGTCTGAGGCGTGTACTTACCGTCATTTTCGAAGGGACGTTCCGTCATGACGCCGCTAATGACTCGCTTTCCAAAATTTGTCAGCAGGAAGTTATAGAGCTTCTGTGCGCTTTCGGTAGGTTCCGGTGTCACGGGACTTGCGCTCAGACTGAATGGGGCAGCTTCGTATTCGGTAAGCTCGATGTAGTCCAGATTCACCCAGCCCCAGGAATGTACAATACCGATGGTGTTGTCGCCCTTGTTCAGCTTGATTTTTCCTGCACCCTTGATGGTGGAAAACTCGTCGTTCATGCCGAAGGAAATTTGACCTGCGGAGATTCCGTTGATAGTCAAGTTCTGAATTTTGTCAGTCCCGTCGGTAGGGAGCATGTAATTGGCCCACAGGGTGTAATAACCTGTTTCAGGAACGTTCACCTTGAATTCCAAATTGCCCTCTTTCATAGCCACATAAGAGCCTCCAGAAACGCCTGCCTTGGAAACAACTTCAACCTTATGGTCGTCGGCGAGAACGGCGTCTTCGGCTTCTAGGCGAATTGCTGCGGCGTTGGCCGAAACCAGGGCGGCCAATCCAAAAAACGGGGCTTGTTTAAACATGTTCATTCCAAAACTCCATGTATACATATTCTTTTAGAAAAAAACGCCGCGGTGTCCCGCGACGTTTTCCCACACATCAAACTTGATGAATTACTTGATGATGATCGGCTGGGTTGCGGTGATGCCTGCGCCCTTGACGCGTACGATGTACTGACCCTTGGACATGTCGGTCATATCGAATGCGTGGGTGCCTGCAGACAGGGTTCCGCGATAGAGGGTGGCGACGCGCTTGCCGTTCATACCGAACACATCTACGTTGACCAGGCCCGCGGAAGCGGCAGTGAACATGATGCAGTTTCCGTTTACAGACATCTTTGTAGCAGGTGCTGCTGCGGTAGCCTTGATTGCTGTCGTTGCCGGAGTTCCGTCAAAGTAAGTTTCCACCTTGGTAATGGTAGCCTGTTCCGGGGAGAAGGTGTCGAATTCTGTATCGAAGTTGTTGATGACGATTGCTCCACCATCAACGACCACATTGTCAATCATAACTTCGCCGCTGAAGGCATCCGTAGTCATCTTGATAATGACTTGGCTGAGGTTGCCTAGATTGCTGGTGATGGGGAAGTCGTCTTCCCAGTAGGCGAACTTGTTGATGGGGAAGGTGCAAGTTGCGGTTTCGCCTGCTGCTACGTCGCAGTAACTGTTGGCATTGTACCAGCCCCATTTGATGTGAGTATCGCTGGCGTTGGTCTTCATGGCCATGGTGTACTGAAGATCGCTGGTGGAGTTGTTCTTTACGGTAAAGGTAATAGCCTTTGCTGTTCCCAGGTTGGTTGTGAAATTGTATGTCAGGTTTGCTCCTTCAGAAGCGTCGACGCCAGCGTAGGTCACCTTCATCCAGCCGTTCTGTCCACCGGCGGATGCGGTAAAGTCAGAAAGTTTCACCTTGGTGGAATCCAGTTTGTAGATGGTTGTAAGAGCTTCTGCGGAATTGGCGAGGCTCCAGATGGCGTTCAGGTAGAAACTGTTGCCGGCTTCTTCATGGAGTGTCCAGCCCATGGCGCCGGAATAGCCGTTCTTGAATGCGTAGGTGTAAGCATCTGCAATGGTCATCTGGCGAGATCCAGCAGGGTCGCTGCTGAGGTTGCCACCACTGGTGTTCACGTTCACCCAGTCAGCACCCGGGAGCTCGCCTACCACCATGGGCTTGTCCAGCATGTAGTAGCTGTATGGGTTGTGGAAGGGACTTGCGCTGTTGGGGTTCCATTCGGGATAGTAGTGAACTTGGTAGAAGTCCAGAGTTCCCTTGGGGTACTTGTTTTCGCCGGCGGCCAGGAGCATGGCGTCGGTATAGTAGTTCTTGCCGCACTTGTCGCTGGTCATAGTAAAGCGGGCGCTACCGTTAGAAACCAGGTTGTTGGGGGCTTCCTTGTGGATGGCGTCGGCAGTCATGTTGATGACGCGCTGGATGTACTTGATGTCCACCAGCTCGGTGCCCCAGCCGTTGCCGAAGTTCTCGGTGCTGGTCATGCCTTCCGGTTCATTGAATACTTCCCAGGCGAGGAGTGCGGGATGATTCTTGTATGCCTTTACCAGCGGAAGCACAGCCTTGTCAATGAAAGCCTGTGTGGCGGCTTCTTCCTTAAGAATCAATTCGTTGGCGGTAAAGTCAAAACGACCGCCCCAACTTGTTGTGCTTTCGTAGTCCTTCTTCATCATGTCGAAGGAAAGAAGGCAGAGGTCTACCACGATGCCGTATTCTTCGGCGATATCCAGAACCATACCGACGTTCTTGATGGTCTGTTCTTCGATGCCTGTGGCGTAATGGGTGGTGGGATCAAAGCTTGGGTCCATGGTGTTGTTGGTGAAAAGCCACCAACGAATGGAGTTACCGCCTGCAGCGCGAAGATCCTTCAAATCCTTACGGACTGCATTTTCGTCGATGGTCATCAGCTTGCCGTTGGCGTCCTTACCAACGTCCTGGCTGAAATTCCACCAGGCGATATTCATGCCGTTGAGAAATACTTCATTGCCGTTGTAGCAGAGCTTGCTCTTGTCGTTTGCGCAAATGCTCATTTTATAACCATCGCCGTTTGCGGCCATGGCTGAAGTTGCGAAAAAGGCGCCGCCCACCAGGGAAAGCGCTAAAGCTTTTTTTAAAATTTTGTTCATAAGTATACTCCAAACAAGCGTCTTCAGAGACGCAAAAATACCAAACAACAGAGTTAATATAATTTATTTTGGTAGTTTAAATCAAAGTGTTTTTTTTTTTTATCAAAACAAAAAATGCTTCGGAATTTTATCCCGAAGCATAAACTTTTACCTTTGTAGAAAAAGGGATTACTGTGCGCCACCGATAATGGTTGCGTCCATGAACTGTCCTTCCTGGACTTCAACTGTGGCGGGTTTGTTGAAATCGCTCAAAGCTGTTCCGTCGTCTGCGACAACATCGTCGTAGAAAATCGTTCCGTTTACACCCGGGGTGGAAATTTCCAGGAGGATTGTGGAAACGTCTGCGAGATAGGCTGTCAGTTCTTCACCTTCAAGAACGGTCTGGTTTGCGGCTGTTGTTGCAAGATCAATTTCACAGGCTTCCTTGGCGCCGCCGTTAATCCAGCAGCCGTCGGGCTGAGCCCATTTCCACTTGGAGTCCATGAAGGCGATGGTGAACCACAGACCGTCTCCGTTATTGGAATTGTCAACATTGAATGTGAGCTTGGTTGCCTTGGACAGGTCGACGACGGAACCTCCGTGGAGGACTACGTTGCCGCGAACGGTGTCTTCTGGAGAACTTGCTGTCATGACAACCTGCAAGTATCCATTGGTGGCGATGTCTTCAGGAAGCACGAGGGGTGCCTTTTCAACGGCGGTATCCAGGTCTGCAAGGGCGTATCCGACGACGCATGCTGCTGCAGGAGCGTTGCTGATGACGTAGTTGTCCCAACCGGGCATGTCTTCCAGGGCGAATACGCAGGGGTCTGCCAAATTAGCTGCCCAGACGGTGTTCTTGGTCTTACTGACGTACTTGCCGTCCCAGCTTTCATACCAAGGCATGTTCCAGCTCCAGACGGCGTTGTCGGCGTGCATCAGGGATGCGTCAGGGATAGGACCATTTTCAGAGAGTGCGATGATCTTGTCGCCATGAATAGTCTTCATGTTGCTGAATACAGCTGCGTTGCTCTGATAGTCATAGGACTTGTTGTAGATGTCTACGGAGAACACGTCGTAATAGGCACTACCCGGATCCCACGTTGCATCGCTGAAGATTGTCTTTTCTGCATTCCACACCCATACCAGGTTCTTTACACCGTTGACCTTGACCATGCGGTCATATACAAGGCGGTAAAGGGCTGCGTATTCTGCGCCCTGGTGCATCTTGTCGGTGGCGCTCCACCAGAACCAGGCTCCACCGGATTCATGAAGGGGACGGAAGATTGCAGCTACGCCCTGTTCCTGAAGCTGGAGGAAGTATTCAGAAATTTCATCAATGTCGGCGACAATCTGCTGGTAGGCTTCGGATGTTTCGTCCCATTCGGTGGTTCCTGCCTTAAAACCTGCAGCGTAGTCAAAAGTGGTAAATTCGCTGGCGTTACCCTTCTTGGTGTAGAAGGCGTCGATAGCGTGGCTGGGGTCCTTCCAGTGCCAGGAGAAGGCCGGAATACCGCCCTGCTTCCAAAGGTCCGCTGCTGCTTCCACAGCCATCTTTGTATAACTCTTGTACCATGCATCTCCGGCATTGACACCGTTTGCGAACAGGAAGTCAAAACCCACCAGCGCGGGATATTTGCCTGCGGCTTCGTATACGGCCTTGACGTCGATCATTTCCTTGACGGTGGCTGTGTTGACGTCACCGGTCTGAACACCGGAAACTGTACGAGAACCGAAGTTGGTGGCGAGGAAGTTGTAAAGCTTCTGGGCGCTAGCAGTAGCTCCTTCTGTAACCGGAGCGTAGCTGAAGGTTCCGGGCACGTTGGTAATCGGAGTGTTGTTTCCTTCGTTTCCGTTGTCAGATACTGCAGTGGTATCGATGGTCGTGTTAGATGTGTCGGTAGGAGTGCCAGAAGGTGTGCCGGTGCTGTCGCTAGGTGTGGCGGCGGGATCATCTCCCACAACGGTAGTCTGTTCTTCAGGACCGCTGCTAGAATCGTCTGAGCATGCTGTTGTCAGAATAGCTGCAGTTGCAGCCAAGCCAAATGCCAAGAGGGATTTCTTGATATTCATAAACACTCCATACAAAAAGATTTACTTGACTAAAATTATATTCCTGAGAGGAGAGAATTCTTTTTTTGATGTTCTATGTTGTAATAACGTTGAATGGAACACAACAAACTTTTTAATGAAAAAAATGGCGTTTTCTTTCGAAAAAAGCCATTTTCTTTAAGTGTGTTGCGAAATAGAAAAGCTATTTCTCAATAAAGTTGAAGCCGAACTCAAAAGTGCGGGATTCGCCCGGAGGAATCACGATGAGACCGCGGTGATGGTTCAGGGCATCCGGTTCCGTGGTCATGGGCTCGATGGCGATGCTCATGCGGTCGGGGGGAGTGTACATCTGGATGGCGTTATACTGTTCGATACCGGCGCGCTGCCAGATGTCCAGCAGGTACTTCTCGCTTTCCAGCAAAACGTGTGCGTTGTTGATGAAATCTGCATCGGCGGGAGTCTGGGCGAATTCCTTGCCCAGGCAGAAACAGTCATTGATGAATTCATCGGAAATCTTGCGAGACGGGACGAAACGGGAGTCTTCCTTGAAGTTGCCGGTGGGGAGGTCTGCGGAATCCAGCACGGCCAGATTTGTCACAGGCATGGAGAGGGTTAGTTCGTCAATCTTTTCGCCCAGGCTGAAGTAGGGGTGCCAACCTTCGGAATAGGGCATGTCCTTCTGGCCCAGGTTTTCGACCTTGGAGTAGATGGTCACCTTTTCACCTGTGTAGATGATGGTGTTGGTGGCGCGGAAGGGGAAGGGGAAGCCGGCGTAGGCGCCAGACCAGTCGCAAGTGAATACTGCTGTGCAGCAGTCGTTATCGCTTTCAAAACTCTGGAAAGTCCATTCCCTGTTCTGCAAGAAACCATGAAGGGCGTGGGGAGCCCAGCTGACGTTGTTTTCCAGCTGGTATTCGTTGCCGTTCCAGTTGAATTTGGCAAAACCGGTTCTTCCCGGGAAGGGGGTCAGTCGGCAGCCGGCGTTGGTATCAGGGCCCACCTGGTGGATGGTGGAACCGTCGCGGTAACCGAACAATAGATCAAGCAGTTCGCCGTGTTTTTCATTTACGGGTACGCGCCAGGCGTTAAGGCCTCCACCGTAGCCGCTAAGGATTTCGAATTCTGCACCGTCATCGCGCTGCAATACATAACACTGGACAGTACCCAGGGGGCGAGAAATAATCTTGAACTGACTCATATGTAGGGAATCTAGATAATAAAATCAGCATTCCAATAGTGAATATAGCCGAGTAATAAAAATGTATTAGTCTTGCCAATTTGTGGAAGTTTTTTGTAAGCATGATTTGCCGTAAATCACAGTTAACACAATTCCGTCAATGGTCCATTTTGTTGTATTGGACAGAGAAAAATGAATTTCTATTTTTCACACCATGGAAAAACAGACTATTGTAGCCCCGATGACCCCCAACGGCGTAAGTGCCGTGGCTGCCATTCGTGTCAGCGGCCCCCAGGTGAAATCCGTGGTGAAGACCCTCTTTGGTGAAAAGGCCGTGGCTGGGCTTAAATCCCACATGGCAAAACTGGGTACAGCCAAGTGGCCAGCTTCTGTTGAAGGTGGATGCCGTGCCGGGGCTGTGATTGATAGTCTGCTGTACTTGTATTTTGAAGGTCCCAATTCTTATACTGGCGAAGATGTCCTGGAACTTTACCCCCATGGCAATCCCCTAATTGTCCGTGACCTGCTTCAGGCTTGCCGAATGGTAGAGGGGGTGCGCCTGGCTGAACCGGGTGAATATACCCGTCGAGCTTTTTTGAACGGGAAGATGGACTTGACCCAGGCGGAGTCTGTGGCTGACGTGATTCACAGCGCAAACCGTTCCGAATTGGAAAACGCCCACCGTTTGCTGGGAGGCGCCCTTTCTAAAAAGGTTTCTGCCCTCACCGAGCAGGTGAAGGATATTTCTGCCCGCATGGAACTGGATGTGGATTTCGCCGAAGAAGAGGCGGATCCGGATTACGCTGGCTGGGAAACCCGCTTTGTGGCCATTCGCCAGTCGGTTCAGGGAATTCTGGATAGTTTCCGCGGCAAGGCTGAAGTGGGCCGCTTGCCTCTGGTGGTCTTGTATGGAGCCCCTAATGCAGGTAAGTCCAGCTTGGTAAATGCATTGCTAGGTGAAGACCGTATTCTTGTCAGTGACATTGCGGGAACCACCCGCGACTTCGTGGAAGTCCGTCTGTTCCTGGATGGTGGCGAAATCCGTCTGGTGGATACCGCTGGCCTTGCCGAAAAGGCTGCCGACGCTCTGGATGCCTTAAGCATGGAAAAGAGTAAGCAAATTTTGGCTGAAGCGGATATGAAAATCTTGTTAGTTGATGGAACAACTAGCGTCATCCTGAACCCCGAAGGGGTGAAGGATCCAGTAGGCATGAATGTTCATCCGGATCTTGTTCTGCAAACGAAGGCTGACCTTTCTAGGGATGTCGCTCTGAACTCGGTTCAGGGGCAACTTGCCATATCTTCAAAAACAGGCGCAGGTCTCGCTGAACTTAAATCCGCTCTCAACGCCCGCCTTTTCAAGAATCGCGAAAATTCCGAAGACCTCTGGATCACAAGCGAACGCGAAAAGGCCTGCCTCGAAGATGCTCTTGCCGGCATCGATCGCGTGCTTCTACAGTTGCGTTCCAATCCCGCAGTAGAACTGCTGGCCTTTGAAATGCAAATCGTTCGCCGCGCCCTCCAGAGCATTACCGGCGAAATCTCATCTGAAGACGTTTTACAATCCATCTTTGCGGGGTTCTGCATTGGGAAATAGTTATATTGGCGCGCTGCTCGCCATTTTCATATTTGGCTCCTACATGGTGCCGCTGAAGAAATGGTCTTCCTATTCTTCCTGGTCCTTCCTTTCCATGATGACCACGGGGGCGTTAATTTGTTCCCTGGTGATTGCCTTTGTGACAGGATCTTTCAACTTGAACCCCATGGGCCTGCTTTGCGGTCTTTTGTGGGTGGCAGGCGGGGCTTTCAGCTTCTGGGCGGTTCAAGCCGAGGCTGACCTTGCTGGAGCAGGTGTCCGTGCCATGGGAGTGAGCATCCTGGCTTCCTTCCTTTCCGGTGTTCTGCTGTTTGGAGAACCTTCCAACTTTGCGTTGTCCATCCCGGCGATTGTATGCTTTCTGGTGGGCCTGTCCCGCTTGACGCCTTCCTCAGGAGGCTCCGTTTTTAAGAACTGGCGTTCTTTTTTGGGCGGTTTTGTTTTCGGTACTTACCTCATACCTTTCAAAATAGCGACTGCCCATGGCCTTCAGCTTTCCGACCTGGAATTTATGTGCCCCCTTTCTATCGGCATCTTTGTGGGAAGCCAGATTCTGGTGGGCATCCTCATGCTCAAACGTAAGAAGGCATTTGATTTCCCGCTGGTGCCAAGCCTCATTTGCGTGGGTACAGGTGCCCTTTGGACTTTTGGCATGCACGGTTGCTTCTGGGCTATCGCTCCTATTGCTGCAGGCGGTTCCTTGGGATATGCCGTTGGCTATCCCTTGACTCAGCTTAATTTGCTGGTGAACCTTTGCTGGGGTGTGATTGTCTTTGGCGAATACAAGACTGCCAAGGAACGCATCAGACTTCTGCTGGCGACATTTGTAATTCTCGCCGGCGCAGTGCTCTTGACCCTTTCCAAGGGGTAATTGAATCTTGGATGTACGCGAAAAAGGCGGTGGAAAACCATTGTTTGAAGCTCTTTCCACTGCCTTTTCTTTATTTTGTGTGTAAAAATCCTACGCGAATTTGGACCGTAGCGGTGAAAATTGCTCCTTTGGGAGCTATTTTTGTATGTGTTTCACCTTATTTTGTGGATAACATAATAAAAAGGCGGTGGATTTCTCCTGTCTAGGACTCTTTCCACTGCCTTTTTGAGTGAGTACTCTTGAGCGACCTTACTTGACGGCAATCTTCTTTACGGTATTACCTACCTTCACAATATAAACGCCGCTCTTCAGAGTCTGCAGGTTCAGAGTGGCATGGCCTGCAACTGCCGGCTGGTTCATGACTTTGCGGCCCTTCAAGTCTGTCAACTGGATACTAGAAGACTTTGCATTCTGCAGGTTTACAATCAGGGTTCGGCCATTCAGGCTCATGTTGAAGCCTGTTGCGATTTGAGTAACGATTCCGTCCTTTGCGCCTGTTGCTTCTCGAGTCACTTCGTCATAGCGGGTGGCTAGTGCCATCAGGTACCAAGTGCTGTGGGGGAGCCACTGTTCAATCCAACGCCAGTTGTCCCAAGATTTTCCGTTAATGGCGTTGACGTCGTCCCACACGATTCCGCTACCGTCTGTGTTCAATCCGGAAATGCCGTTGGCGATACCGCCTTCGAGGGTGGCGTCGTAATTGGAAGATCCATCATAGATGGCGGGATTCTTCTTTCCCTTCTTGTACATCATGCACACGCCGTAAGGGTTCTTTCCCAAAATCCAGTCCAGCTGATCGGTAGCGTACTTGTTGATTTCTTTTTTGTTCGGGGTGTCTCCTAGAACTTTTGTTGCGTATACGGCTGCGGCAGAAAGGCTGGCCAATCGAGCGTCTTCGCCTTGCCACCAGTAATTACTTTCGTTATCGTGGGGGATAAAGAAGGTGTTCTTGATGGTGTTTTGTGTCTTGGCGGTTTGACGTGCGTAACCGAAGGGATTGCCCACTTCGTTTGTAACGGAGATAAGCCAGTTTAGATGCTTGCTGATAGCGTCTTTAACCACGGGAAGTTCGCGGGAGGCGCAACCGCCACCGGGGCACAAGTCCATTTCGTGTGCTAACTCTGCAAAACGGCATAGCGCGACTAGAGGAAGCCCTGCGTCGCTGGCGTGCCAGAAGGGACGAGTCTTAGCGTCATCGCTCCAGAAGAATCCTTCATCACTGAGTCGGTCAATCAGGTGTTCTGCGCGTTTGAGGGCTTCGTTGTAGTAGTCATGTTTTTCCGATGAAGCACCTGCGCTATATAGTTCCATTGCTGCCAACAGCGCGGTGTAATCGTCGATGATGTTTTCCTTGCCGTCGTCGCAATAGGCGCAGCTTCCACCAATAGACTGCTTGGACTGCAAATGTTCAAAGCCCTTCTTTGCTGCGGCCAGGTATTGTTCGCTGGTGTAGTCGCCGTTCTTCTTCAGCATAGAGGCTCGGGCAAGGCCTGCAATCGCCATGCCGCCACCTTCGCGGAATGCGGTCTGGTACTTGGAACTTCTTGTGCCTTCGCTTCCGCTAAAGGCGCAGACGCTACGGTCGGCTTGTCCCCAGCTATCGAATACGGTCATGTAGAAGTAGCCTTCTTCGCTCAGCATGCGGACTAGGAAGTCTGCGCCGTAGATGGCTTCATCCACTGCGGTAACGGTAGACGGATTGGCGCTCAATGCGGCGGGCATTTTTTCTGCGGCGAATGCCAAGGCCCACACCGTTAGCGGAATTTGCTGCGGGTTCAAATAGTTTGCATAAGACAGGTGGCTAAGGTACTTACTCACGTCGCCGCTGGCGTCATACCAACCGCCGTGAACGTCCACCTTGGTGCCGCTCCCTTCCAGAGGAACACTCTTGTCCCAGCCCACGATAGGATCCTTGTCGGCGCGATCCTTGTAGAAGTAATCCATCACGGACTTCAAGGTGTTGGCGGCCAGGGCGTTTTCTGCAACCACGAAATAATCTGATGTAGAAGGGGAGCCTTCGTTGACGCTGACGTAGTATGTGCCTGCTTTAAGGGAATCGCCCAAGTCGATGACATAGTATTTGCCGTTCTTGCTCCAGTTATCCGGATTGACGCCTGCGCCAAAAGTTCCGCCCTTGATGCTGCCGCCCAGCATTCCATCGGAACCGCCGCCGAACAAAGTCCAGTTGACCCCTTCCAGGTTCTTGTCGCTTTCCACGATAACGGAAACGGGCTGACCTACGTCATAACCCACCTGGTTGTAGTAAAAGGCGTTGTCTGCGTTGGCGATGGAGGCCAGCGCTGCTAAAGTCGATACGGTAAAAATCTTAGTTCTCATGAGATAAAATTTAATTCCGTAGTTCAAGAAGATTAAAAGGGGATGGATGGACATCGGGAGAACGAAGCTAACCTTTTAGATTAACAATTACGCAAAAATTGCGTTAAAATAAAGGTGGGTTGGCCCGTCATAGGCTTGTCGACCTTGATGGATTCTATGGATTGTGTTGAAAATGAGGTGATTTTATGCTTTTGTAATGTCCTGAATACCATCAAAAATAGGGTGTTAGAGTGTTATTAACGCAAAAAATGCGTTTAAAATGCATAAAGTTCTTCTCTAGGTTAGCTGTCCCCTTGTGCGAACCCACCTATTAATCTACCTTTACCCTCATAAGAAATCGGGCCGCAGGCCCTTTAACTTTTACACTTTAACCTTTAACCTATAAGCTACTATGTACTACGAAAGCATTAAGGTTCTCGACTGCACCATCCGCGACGGTGGTCTCGTCAACAAGCACGACTTCTCCCTGGAATTCGTCCGTCGTCTTTACACCCTCCTGTCCGCCGCTGGCGTCGACTACATGGAAATGGGTTACAAGAACTCTCCGGAACTGTTCGACCCCAAGGAATACGGTCCGTGGAAGTTCTGCGATGACGATCTGCTGTGGAAGGTGAAGGACGGCATCGATTCCAAGATGAAGATGGCCGTGATGGCTGACGTGGGCCGCGTGAACATGGACGCTGTGAAGCCCGCTGACCAAAGCCCCTACCAGATGTTCCGCGTTGCTTCTTACGTGAAGAACATCGACAAGGGTATCGAAATGGTGAACGCCTTCAACCAGATGGGTTACGAAACCACTCTGAACATCATGGCTGTTAGCCGTGACCGCGGTCCGGAACTGGATGAAGCTCTGCACCAGGTGAACGAAGAATGTAAGGCTGACGTTCTGTACCTCGTAGACAGCTTCGGCGCCTTCTACCAGGAAGACATCGATAAGGAAATGGCTCGCTACCGTGGCATCGTGAAGAACAAGCAGTTCGGCTTCCATGGTCATAACAACCAGCAGCTGGCTTTCTCTAACACCATTCAGGCTATCATCAACCACGTTGACTTCCTGGACGGTTCCGTTTCCGGTATGGGCCGTGGCGCTGGCAACTGCACCACCGAACTTCTCCTTGGCTTCCTGAAGAACCCCAAGTACGATCTCCGTCCGGTTCTCGATGCTTACCAGGAACTGTTCCTCCCGCTCCAGGCCAAGTACGAATGGGGCTACATCATTCCGCAGATGATCACAGGTATGCTGAACCGTCACCCGCAGGATGCAATCGCCGTCCGCAAGACCGAAGACAAGGACAACTACTCCAAGTTCTACAACCATATGATGAACGACTAAAGAGGTTTTGGTGCGCAGGCAAGTAAACTTGCCTGGATAACAAAACCTTTGGCCGTAGACTCGCAGCCCGCGGGGCAAGAGTCCCACGATTAAGAGCCGAGAGTCGCTTCATAAAAAATCCCGAGTTCCGTTTTTTTCACGGACTCGGGATTTTTTGTTAGAAGGAGTAGATGAATTCTTGATTACTGCAGCTGCCACTGCTTCAGGAATGCCCAGGCAGATTTGCCGTCAGCATAGGAGTGGCCTGCGTTAGGATCGTTGCGGAATACAACCTTCACGCCGTCCATGCAGTTGGAGTATTCCTTCACGGTGACGTTGCCGTCTCGGCTTTCTGTGGGGTTGCCGGTACAGCCATTCTTTTGGCCCCAGAAGGTGAAGTTCTTTTCGGCGCCGAGGAAGTTCAGGCCGTCGCCGCGACCGCTGTCGCCACCCTGATAGACGCAGACGCCATCGCTAGTGCTGCGGTACATGATAATGGGAATGGGGCGAGCCGGGTTGCAGGATGCGCTGTTGACGGTATTCAGGTCCATTGCGGAAGGTGCCACGGCGGCCAGTTCATCGGCCAAGTTGCAAGCCAGATGATTGGTCATGCCACCGCCCATAGAGAAGCCGCTGGCGTACACGCGCTTCTTGTCGATGCAGGCGGATTCGCTGGCCGCCTTGATCATTTCGCGGGTGAACTTTACGTCGTCTGCGGTAGAGCAGCAGGGGCCTACGTTCCAGGCTGCGCTTGCTCCGTTGGGGTACAGGGAGATGACGCCTTCAGGATCAGTCTGAGCCCTCAATTGGGTTCCGCCCATCTGTCCCTGACCATTACCGCCGATACCGTGGAAGTCAATGACCAGAGGGACTGCCTTGTCGCCCTTGTAGGCGCTGGGAACGTGCATGATGAAGGTTCGGGTCTGTCCATCTACGTTTACGCTCATGGTCTGATCGCCGGCCTTTGCAGTCTTGCTGGCGCAATTTACAATCAGTTCGACGCTGGAGCTGGATCTTGCTGTGGAGGCGGAACTCTGGGATGCGGAACTTGCCGGTCCCCAAGTCATAGAAGAAGAGCTAGGCTGCTCCCAAGTCATAGAAGAACTGGATGCTGTCAAGTCCTGCTTTTCCAAGGTAAAGACTTTTCCAGTTTCCTCCTCTTCGGCCATGGTATAGCTGAAAATCTTGTATCCGGTAAGAGAGAATGCCAAGTAGGGCAGAGGGTCGCCAGCCTTCATCAAGGCACCGCGACTTACGATGTAGTTGTCGTTTACGCTACTGCTGGACACCTTCAGAATCATGAATTTCTGGCCAGCGAATTTCTGAATGTCGATGGAGGTGTTCTGTGAATTGAACTCCTGCTGCATCATCATCTTGCCAAGAGCGTCCATCATAGAAACCTTGAAGGGATTACCGCTGGGGTTGGCAATGCTCAAGACGTTTCCATTTTTGGCTACGGCAATTTTGTTTTGAATAGAGGCGTCTGCAATTGCAGTCGTTATTTTATCGCCGATGGAAAATCTTCCTTGGGCGTCGCTTGTTGCGGTGTAGCCACCATAGTTGTAGCAGGTGATGTTAACGCCTTCCAGAGGCTCGTTGTCTGTGTTGACCACGGTACCGTCAAGATTCCACGCGGAGGCTGCAATTGCGGTGACAAGAACGCCACCCAGGGCATGCTTCAAAAACATAAAATCTCCTTTAGAGTTTTATCCCGAACACACCTTGATTTACAAAACCAAACTCAAGTTAGAATAATTACGCAGAGAATCCCCTGGAAAAAGATGATAAATAAAACTGACATTAAGAAAAAACGGGGTGATTGTTCTCGTTTGCGTTTCCTTCGGGAATAATGTTCCCGAATAATAAAAAAGTCTCCGCCGTAGCGAAGACTTTCTCTCTCTCTTGCCGCGCAGATCCTGGTCTGCGTGGGATTATTTCTTCTTGCGTTTTCCCGGAGGGCCAGGCATAAAGGGGCTGCTTGCCTTTTCCTTTTCGGCCTTGACTTCGGTCTCGATTTCCTGGCCGGTAATCACGACGTCACCAACGCTTAGACCCTTCAGGATTTCCACGTTCACGCCGTCGCTAATGCCAATCTTGATGGGGCGGGGGGCAGCCTTCCCGTTGACGCTGACCCAGACCATGTTTCTGCCTTTCTGCTTGCCGGGCTTACGCTTTCCGCCAAAGCCACCCTTGCCGAATCCGCCAGGACCGCCGGGACCCATTCCCGGGGGAGGGCCGCCAGCACCAGGACCGCCAGGAGGAGGACCATCCATTCCCGGGGGCGGCGGGGGCATTTCGCCTTCCTTGAATCCTGGCGGCGGGCCGAAACCTTCGGGAGGCATAGGCGGGCGTGGCATATCCTTGAAGTCCGCCATGGGAGTGCTTTCGTTGGGTGTAAACTTCAATGCCTTTGCCGGAATGGAAATGGCGTCCTGAACTTCCTTCGTTACGATGGTACAGGTGGCGGTCATGCCCGGCAGCAATTTCTGATCCGGATTGTCGGCGGTAATGACCACGGTGTAAGTCACCACGTTGCTTGTGGTGGTGGGGTTCAGGCGTACTTCCTGAACCTTGCCGCTGAACTTGTCGTCCTGGAATGCGTCCACTGTAAATTCAACACGCTGGCCGGCTTTTACCTGTCCGATATCCGCTTCGTCTACGTCGGCCATAACCTTCATTTGGCTCAAGTCCTTTGCGATAATGAACAGGGTGGGGGTGCTCATGGAGGCGGCCACGGTCTGGCCCACGTCTACGGCGCGCTTCAAAACTACGCCGCTAATGGGGCTCTTGATGGTGGCGTAACTGAGATTCAGGCGGGCCTGGGCCACTTCGTTCTTGCGCTGTTCCATGGTGAACTTGGCGGCATTTACGCTGTACTCGGCAGATTCCAGTTCCACGGCGCTGGCGCTGTTGCTTTCGGCCAACTTCTTGGTACGTTCAAAAGTTTTTGTCTTGTAGTTAAAATCGTTTTCGGCTGACTTGTAGGCGATTTCGGCCTGGTTCAAGGTGGCCTGTAACTTGGACTTGTCCAGCTCCGCAATGACCTGTCCCTTTTTGACCTTGGAATTGAAATCCACGAAAAGCTTGCTGATATCGCCAGAAACCTGGGTGCCCACTTCCACCTGGTCTACGGGTTCCAGGGAACCTGTTGCAGAAATAGTGGTAGAAATGGTGGCCAGGGTAACTTCCGAAGTGACCAAGGTGGCAATCTTCGCTTCGGCCCCCTTGTCAAACACAAACGTCTTGACTCCATAGCCAACGCCCGCCAAAATGGCGATTACAATTAAGAATTTCAATAGCTTCATCATACTTTACGGAGAAAATTTAGAAAGTATTAGACTTTTTACAGCTATTTAGATGCGCTAGCAAGGGGATTCGTTGCAAAGAAAGACGCTGGCGGGAGACGCTTAATTGTCCCCTGAGGAACTAATTTGAAACATACCCGGTGTTTCCTCCTTTTGATGCGCAATTGCACAGATGCAAACCCGTGTAAAAGTTCTGCAAATTCACTATTGCACTTATGCATTGCCATGTATTCATGGGTTGAACCCACTATTGCGTACACGTATACCCTGGTATTTATGGCTAGAAAGCAGATACGAGATACAAGATATGAAGTGTCATCCAGAGCGAAGCGAAGGATCTAGATATCGGATATGAGTTTTCATAATCGTGCCGGAGGCGCCCTTACCAGCGGTGAGTTTTCAGTTGTGAGCTATGAGTTTTTATAGTCGCGCCAAAGGCGCCTTACTTTTAGCTCACTACTCACTACTCATCACTCATAACTAAACTGCTCAAGGTCTCGTGCGTTTATGAGATTCTGAAACAAGTTCAGAATGACAGTTTGCGAATGTTCAGGACGACACCCCACTATCCACTCTTCACTCTTCACTGTTCACTGTTCACTCATATCTACCCCGCAGTTTATGTCCTTCCTTTCCCCTTAGTCCTAGTCTTTTTTTGAACAGGTTGCTAAATTAGGGGTATGACTCGCATCGTTAAGCAAGATGACAGCGCCGAAGTGCGCCATGTGACCTGGGTTGGCCTGGGTTGGAACGTGGCTCTGTCTGTGGGCAAGTTCTTCGCCGGTTTTATCGGTGGTTCTCAGGCCTTGATTGCCGATGCTATTCATAGTGCGTCTGACTTTTTGACGGATATTGCCGTTATTGCGGGTTCCAAGTTGTGGAACTGTCCGCCGGATGCTAACCACCCTTATGGCCACCGCCGTTTCGAGACCCTGATTTCTGTGGGGATCGGTGTGGCGGTTTGCGCTGTTGGCTTGGGGCTTGGGTACGATGCCATTCAGACCCTGCGATTGGGAGAAGAGGGCGCGTCTCATCCGGAATGGATTGCTGCTGTTATGGCGGCACTCTCCATTGCCATTAAAGAGGGCTTGTTCCGTTATACGCGCAAGGCGGGCAAGAACATCCGCAGTCAGGCTCTCGAAGCCAACGCCTGGCACCATCGCAGCGATGCCTACAGTTCTATTCCCGTGTTGATTGCGGTGGGGATCGGCATCCTGTTCCCGGAACTTTGGTTTGCGGATTCCGTGGGCGCTCTGATTGTGGCTTGCTTTATTCTGCATTCGGGCTACGAAATTGCCTGGCCTGGAATTCACCAGGTGGCAGATATTGGTGCCCCTGAGGAAACGGCGACGAAATTAAAAACGTTAGCCCTTGAAACTCCCGGCGTCATTAGTATCCATGGTTTCAGGACCCGCTTTGTGGGTAGTGACCTTCATGTGGACCTGCATATTGTGGTTCCTGCCGATATGACCCTCCTGGCTGCCCATGATCTTTCCGAAGAAGTGGAGCGCCGAATCCTGGAAGCGGGCGAAAATGTGGTGGATGCCATGGTCCACGTAGACCCCTTCGACCCCAAGAAGGCCTTCAAGTAAAAAATTTTCTGTGCAAATTGCATATTGCCCCGAAATGGTATAGATTTCTCTAGAAAACTTGCCTTCAAAGGAGTCGTGCATGGTTTTAGATGAAGTTTTCAAACTGAGCAATGGTGTCCGTATTCCGAAAGTTGCCCTTGGCACTTGGCAAACCCCGAACGATGTTGCAGCCGACGCTGTTGTGGCCGCCATCGATGCAGGTTATAAGCATATCGATACCGCCGTTGTTTATGGTAACGAGGCTGGGGTTGGCGCCGGATTGAAGGCTGCCCTCGAAAAGACGGGAATCCACCGCGAAAGTATTTTCTTGACCACAAAGGTGCCCGCCGAAGTCAAGAGCTACAAGGGGGCGGAACAGTCTATTCAAGAAAGCTATGAACGTTTGGCTACGCCCCATATCGACATGATGCTGATCCATTGGCCCAAACCCTGGATCGAAATGAAGGACCCGAATGCGCCTTCTTACAATGCCGAGAATCTGGAAGTGTGGCGCGCCATGGAAGCCGCCTACGACGTGGGCAAAATCCGCTGCCTCGGTGTTTCTAACTTCAGCATTGACGATATCAAGAACATCCAGGATAACTGCAAGGTCCAGCCGGTGGTGAACCAGATTCGCGTTCACATTGGCCATGTGCCTCTGGAACTGATCGAGTATTGCCGCTACAACGGAATCCGCGTGGAGGCTTATTCGCCCAATGCGACGGGCCGCCTGATGAACATTCCTGCGGTGTGCGAGATGGCCAAGAAGTATGGCGTGTCTGTGCCCCAGCTGGCAAACCGTTTCTGCCTGCAGTTGAACCTGGTGACGCTTCCCAAGTCTACCCACGCCGAACGCATCCGCGAAAACGGCGCCCTGGACTTTGAAATCAGTGCCGCCGATATGGAACAGCTGCTGGAAATGCCTGAAATTTAAAGAAACATCTTAACTTTTTCGGGATTTCAGTAAGTCGATATAATCCTCGGAATTGATTTTTGCTTCAAAGAATGACATGATAAGTATGCTATCATGGTCAAGGATTCTCAAGGGAATAAGCTTGGTTATGTTCCCCGGAAAAATAATGTCGTGGTGGCCAATTTGATGGATGCGGGAAAGATGGTTTATGCGTCTGTTCATGAAAATCGTTGGTACGCCATGACTCCGGATGTAACTATTGATTTGTATATGGAAGATTAGGGGGTATCTCTTTGGCGTATTCAATCAAAAATGCTATCTTCGGGGTATGAAGTTTTCGTTCAAGAATTTTGCCGTGTGCGCAGCCTTGGCTTGCTGCGTGTCCAGTGCTTTTGCCGAAGTGAATCTTGCCGTGCATAAGGAAGTTTTGCCTAACGGTCTGACGGTTCTTTTGCACCCCAATAAGCAGGCTCCTACGGTGAGCTGCCGCCTGTTCTATGTGACGGGTTCTGTCCACGAGGTTCCGGGAAAGTCTGGCCTGGCTCACCTGCTGGAACATGAACTGTTCAAGGGAACCAAAAAGGTAGGCATTACGGATAGCATCGCCGATGTCCGCTTTATGGAACTGCAGGATAGTCTGCAGGCCTTGATTCGTCCGGCAAAGATTGCAGGTGATACGGCCACGGTCCGCAAGTTGACTGCGGAGCACGATTCCATTGTGAACGAACACCGCAAGATTTTTGTGAAGGATGAATTGTGGGGCGCTTACCAGGCCGCCGGCGGTACTGGGCTGAACGCCTTTACCACGGACTTGATGACGGCTTACATTGTGACCTTGCCCAAGAACAAGATCGAACTGTTCATGTGGCTGGAAGCCGACCGTATGCAGAATGCGGTGCTCCGTGAATTCTATTCCGAACGTGATGTGGTCCGCGAAGAACGCCGCATGCGTTACGACGACAAGCCCACGGGCCGCTACTACGAAAGTCTGAATTCCCTAATTTACGAGGCCTTCCCCTATCGCGTGCCTACCATTGGCTGGCCTAGTGATATTGCCAACCTGACCCGCGAAATGGCCGACGAACATTACCGCAAGTATTACAAGCCCCGCAATGCCATCTTGGTGTTGGCTGGCGACCTGGATACCACCTCTACCATGGAAATGGTGAAGAAGTATTTTGCGGATATTCCTGCCGGCGAAGCTTTTCCGCCTTTGACCATCCGCGATCCGGAACAGGCTGGCGAAAAGCGCCTGACGGTAAAGCGCCCCGATGCTCCCAACCTGTTTACTCTGGTGTTCAAGACTCCCGAAGTGGGCGACCCGATTCTTTACCCTCTGGATATTGCCGAGGGCGTGCTGAATGGTCGCAGCGGCAAACTTTACAAGCGTCTGGTGGAACAGGAAAAGCTGGCGGTGAATGCTGGCGCAAGCAACAGCCCCAACAAGTATGTGTCTGAATTCAGCGTCACCGTGAACATGCGCCCCGATGCCGACCCCGCCAAGGTGGAAGCTATCGTTTGGGAAGAACTGGAAAAACTGAAGACCGAAACGGTTAGCGAACGTGAATTCCAGAAGGTGAAGAACCGTGCCTACGCTGGCCTGGTCCGTAGCCTTACCGACATGGAAAACGTGGCAACCAATCTGGCCTGGTATGAAATGTTCGGCGACTATCGCATGTACCTCACCTGGGCCGACGAACTGAACAAGGTTAGCGCCGCCTCTGTGCAGGAAGCCGCCCAGAAGACCTTCGTCCGCGATCACAGCGTTGCAGGCCTGCTGCTGAAAGAAAAGCCTGTGGCTGCAAAGCCAGCAGAAACGGCTGTGAAAACTGCAGAACCCACTGCTGTAAAAACGGTGGAATCTGCAGCAAAGGCTGCAAAAAAATCTGACAAAAAATAAAATGGGTTAAGTCGGAAATTAAAACCGCAAACCTGAAATAAAAAAAGAGGAAGTTCCTTGGGAACTTCCTCTTTTTCGCATTAAAGACCGCGTTGAATTACTTCAGCTCTTCAAGAGCTTTCTGGTTCTTAGCGATGATATCTTGCTGGGTTGCGAGCTTCACGCGTTCGGCGTTGACCACGGCTTCCGGGGCACCAGAAACAAACTTCTCATTGGAAAGTTTGCGTTCGATAGATGCGGCAAAGCTCTTGGCCTTTTCGATTTCCTTTTCGAGGCGTGCAATTTCTGCAGCCGGGTCAAGGATACCTTCCAGCGGGATGAAGAGCTCGCCACCGG
>NZ_MWQG01000021.1:0-72045 GCF_002210365.1 Fibrobacter sp. UWH1 | reverse complement strand
AAAAAAGGCGGTGGAAATTGACTAAATCAGGTCTTTTCCACCGCCTTTTTATTATGTTATATTAAATCACACCACAAAAATCAACCGTTCGCCAACCATATTGGGTGATTTAAGGACAAAATCACGTTCCAAAACACCTCTGCACCCCCTATTCTCGCCGCCAACCACAAACAAAATAAAGAAAAGGCAGTGGAAACCTCGCTAAAATAGCCGTTTCCACCGCCTTTTTTGCACACAGTCCAAGCTTTTCGCGCAGCCGCGCCTTATTTTCTATATTTTCATTCGCATTATTATACATTCCCTATCTGATTACTCAGATTTTTTATTATATCGTCCCCCTAAATTTTCGCTACAACCAGACTTTAGAATTCTGGTTTTCATCAAAAGCGTCATAACAAAGGATTATCATGGAAAATGTATTAATACATTTGTCCAAAGACAGTGTGCTGTCTTCACTTCAGAAAAGAGTTGAAGAACTTGACTCCGCAATAAGACAACTCGGGATTTGTTTAAAAAATTCTCCAACAGAAAAACTCAAGGTTTCACCACACAATGGAACATATCAGTATTATCTCATATCCTCAGAAACCGGTAAAAAAGGAAAATTCATTTCAAAAAAAGAATGGAACATTGCAGAACGAATCGCCCAACGCGATTACGATACCAAACTACTAGAGCAATTAATCAACCAACGAACGGCATTACAGACATGCATCGCTACATATCACCCAGAAATTGCTGAAACTTTTTGGTCTGAACAACATCCAGGACGTCAAAAGCTAACACAACCCAGAATCATTTCTGATGATGAATACGCCAATGAATGGCAACTTAAAGAATTCTGCGGTCGTCCTTTTGACAAGACGGATCATGAGCTAAAAACTGCTAGAGGTGAACGGGTCCGATCCAAGTCAGAAGTCATCATCGCAAACGCCCTAGATCATTTCAATGTGCCATATCGATATGAATTCCCGCATAAGTTGAAAATCACCCAACAATCTATCAAAGGAAAGTACAATTCAAAACGCATCAATATCTTTCCGGACTTCACCTGCCTCAACAAAAAAACTCGAAAAGAAATCATATGGGAACACTTCGGGTTAATTGATGACAGCTCCTATGCACAGACAATGGCCTTGAAGCTAGAGGAATATCAGCAGAATGGTTTCTTCCTTGGAGATAATTTCATCATGACCACAGAAACCAGTGAACATCCCTTAAGTTATGAAACCGTTGAAAAGCTTATCCGGCGATATCTATGCGAATCGTGAGATTGTAAGACGTTTTACCGCAAAAAAGGCGGTGGAAATTGACTAAATCAGGTCTTTTCCACCGCCTTTTTATTATGTTATATTAAATCACACCACAAAAATCAACCGTTCGCCAACCATATTGGGTGATTTAAGGACAAAATCACGTTCCAAAACACCTCTGCACCCCCTATTCTCGCCGCCAACCACAAACAAAATAAAGAAAAGGCAGTGGAAACCTCGCTAAAATAGCCGTTTCCACCGCCTTTTTCCCACTCAAATTTCAACTTTTCGTGGAATCTACTGCTTGATCGTAGGGGCTTGTCTTGCCACGGGGGCCAGTTCGCCGTGCTTGCGGAACAGGTGTTTGACCAGGGTGTTGAAGCCGCGGAACACGCGATAGCGTTCACGGGGATTCTTGATGGCCATGATGCCCTGACGCAGGATGTAGCTGGGGCGCAGGTAGAACTCGCGGCGAGCCTTGTCGCAGAAGTCCACCAGAGCCTGGCTGGTCAGTTCACCACGCTGGATGGTAGTACGGTGGAAGCCGTCCTTGTCCAACCACTGGTTGTAATCCTTGGTCTGCAAGGCGCCACTTTCCAGAGCTTCCTTGTAGGCTTCGGTGCCGGGGTATGCCATGATCGGGTAGAACTGAGCCGTATTGGGATTCAACTTCTTGGCGTAGTCCAGAGTCATGCGGAGAGTCTGGGGAGTATCGCCGGGGTTACCCACCATAAAGCAACCGTGAACCAGGAGACCAGCCTTGCGGGCGTTCTTGGTGAACTCGATAGCCTTGTCGGTATTCTTGATACCCTTGCGGATATTCTGGAGAACTTCGGGAGATGCGCTTTCGAAGCCGACGCACATTTCACGGCCGCCAGCCTTTTTCATCAGCTTAAGCAATTCCAGGGGAACGTCTGCACGGGCATTGCAGCTCCAGGTAATCTTGAGACCGCGTTCCAGAATCAGGTTGCAGATGTCGCGAACATGCTGGTGGTTAGCGGTAAAGGTATCGTCTTCAAAGAAGACTTCACCCAGATCTTCAAAATTTTCCTTGATGTACTGCAGTTCGTCCACCACATCCTTGGGGTCGCGCATACGGAACACATGACCGTTCAGAGTCTGGGGGATAACGCAGTAGCTACAGCGGTTGGGGCAACCACGACCGCTCAAGATAACAATCAGCGGGTTCAGGTTGGCGCCGTAGAAATACTTCTTGTAGCAGCTGTAAAGGTACTTGCGATAGACCTTGGAAACCCAGGGCAGTTCGTTCAAGTTTTCAATCTTGGGGCCTTCGGGCTGGAAGTCGGTAGTTCCGTCTTCCTTGCGGTAGGCAAGACCTGCAATCTGACCTACAGGGGCAGCACCTTCGTCACCACGGAGGGCACGGGCAAGATTGCGGCAGGTGTAGTCTGCTTCGCCAATAACCACATAGTCAAGGCTGGGTTCCATTTCCAGGGATTCCAGAGGTTCTGCGGTGGCGTGGGTACCCATGATGGCAACCTTGGCACCAGGCATAGCTTCCTTGATGGCATGAACTACCTTAAGATCATTTAAAATACTGGGGGTACTGGTGCTGCAAATAACCAGCTCCGGGGCAAACTTCTTCATGCCTTCCAGAGTCTGTTGCAGATCAAGTTCCATGGCGGGGCTGTCGATGAGCTGGATTTCGTTTCCGTCGGCTTCTGCGGTGCCGGCGGCATAGCTCAGGAACATGGGCCAATAGAGAGTACTAGACTTCGTTACACACGGGCTGCGAGATTCGCGGCTGAACATGGGGTGGAACGGAGGATTTAAAAAAGTAATACGCATAAGCCTTCGCAAAATACAAAAATATAGCGGTATTAGCTACATTTTAAGTAATTGATAAGGGTTTTTCTTGTGTACAGAATGAAATATTTGATCCTCTTAACATTAATGCTGACT
Source organism: Fibrobacter sp. UWH1 (assembly GCF_002210365.1). Classification (NCBI taxonomy): domain Bacteria; kingdom Pseudomonadati; phylum Fibrobacterota; class Fibrobacteria; order Fibrobacterales; family Fibrobacteraceae; genus Fibrobacter; species Fibrobacter sp. UWH1. The sequence goes on along the minus strand of NZ_MWQG01000021.1, from coordinate 68,869 downwards.
TTTAACGAGGCAATCGCCCAGGATTCGCCTTCTAACCCCGAAGTCAGTACCGTTCTGGACACAATCCGCGAAGCCTATCCCGACGGCTCCCCCTCCAGAATCTACACCGTGCAGCACGGCACCACAATCCGCCAAGGCACGGCCATCAGCTACCACCCCAACGGCAAAGTGGCCGTAGAAGCACCCTATGTAGACGGCAAACTGGACGGTGTATTCCACAGCTATTTTGAAAACGGTAAAACCTGGCAGACCATCGGTTACCGAAAAGGCATCGAAGAGGGCATCACTACCACCTACTTTGAAAACGGTTTCAAGAAGAGCAAGGAAGTCTACCGCAGCGGCATCCTTCATGGTGACGTAGAAGAATATTACGAAAGCGGTAAGCTTCGCAGGCGCCTCCCCTACATTTTAGGACAGCTCCACGGTACCGCCAAGGTGTTTGACGAACTGGGGGCAGTCACCGAAGAGATGACCTTTGAAAAAGGTTTAAGGCACGGCCCCTACCGCAAATTCAACAAGGGCATCAAAACCTTCGAAGCAAAGTTTGCAAACAACCGCTGCGTAGAAAACTGCGACTTCTAATCCAGTCTAATACCCGCTCTAAAATTCGGCCTAGTATCCGGCCCACTCGGCTGCAATGCTGGGGCTTGATTCGCGGAGTTTCTTCGCCTCGGGGGAATCGTCGGCAACGGCGATATCGCCGCTGGCAATACGTTCCTTAATATCGGTAAAAGTCTTGGGGCGTTCCGCCTCGGGCAACTTGTCGCCAGGCACCATGCAAGGGGCATCAATGGCGGTCTTCGCCTTGTCCTTAACCGGAGAATACTCGCGGGCGGCAGGAACCACATAGAACTTGTCTTCTTCGGGGCACCAGGCAGTTAGCTTCTTGCCATAGACGCATCCAGAATCTAGGCCCACAAAACCGGGGCGACGATCCACGAAACCCATCTTGGCCCAATGTCCAAACACAACCGTCTTGTGCCAATTCACTTGTTCGAACCAGGGAATATCATTCCAGTAGCGGACAGAAAGAATAACCTTGGGATCCATATCTTCGAGGCGGGACTTGCCCGGTTCAAGACCGGCATGTACCAGCAAGGCATGAGGCGTATCGCGCCACAGGGGCCAAGTCTTCACCTCGTCAAGGATGTAGCGCCAGTCCTCAAGAGGGAGGCGGGAAAAACGGGCGCGCTGTTTTTCGGTCCATTCGCTTTCGTCGGTTGCCATCATGCGGATCAGATGTTCCTCGTGATTACCGCGAACCGTCAGAATCCCATTTTTCTGGATAAACTTGAGAGCCCTCAACATATCGGGTCCCTTGTTGATAATATCGCCGGTCTGGTACAGCGTATCCTTACCGCGGACAAAACCGAAGGCATCTACAATGCGTTCCAGTTCATCGGCGCAGCCATGGACATCCCCGATGTAGAGTGTGCGGGAACTCATACGTGAACTGCCTGACGGACCTTGTTCATTTCGTCGGCGGTCAGTTCGCGGAACTCGCCTGCAGGCAAGTCGCCCAGCTGAAGGCGGCAATAGCTAACGCGCTTCAAGTCGCGGATTTCATAACCCACGGCGCGCATCATACGACGGATTTCGCGGTTCTTGCCTTCAATAAGCACCAGTTCCACAAAACCCTTTTCCAGATAGACATCCGTTGCGAAAGCGATTTCTTCAACGTCGGAATCTTCATCGCGAATATCCACGCCATCTACCAGGCGCTGGGCGGCATGATCGCTGAGGGGGCGATCCGTCCACACGAAATAGCTGCGGGGCACTTCAAAACTGGGATGAGTCAGACGATGGAGCAGTTCACCATCATCGGTAAAAAGCAGCAGGCCGCGGCTCTGCAAGTCCAGTCGACCCACATACTTCAAGGACTGGTAAGCCGGCGGCAAATAGTCGTAAACGGTGCGGCGACCCTGAGGATCGTCCTTGGTGCAAACGCAACCGGCCGGCTTATGGAACATGATGGTGGTGGTCTTCTTGGGAAGCTTGGCAACCTTGCCATCCACCAGGACCTGGTCCACATTTTCATCGATCTGATGACCCAAATCGTCAATGACCTGACCATTCACTTCTACACGGCCATCGGCAATGAGAGCATCTGCAGCACGGCGGCTGGCAATTCCACAAAGAGAAATAAACTTGTTTATACGCATAACGAGAAATCAGTGAATAGTGAACGGTTAACTGTTATTCTTCTTCAGCCAGGGAGGTGTACGCTTGGCCTTGGGTTTTTGTTCTGGTTCTACTTCGGGCGGGTACAGCAAACCGAACCTAAGTCCCGCAGTACTGATGCGGAAACTTTCAACGCGGAGTTTTTCAAGCAGGGACTTCAGCCAGAACAAACCGCAAATGATAATGTCATGACGACCGTTTTCGAGGCCCGGCAACATGGCGCGCAGTTCCTTGGACAGGTTGCTGATACGGGTCGTTACCGCATCCAGATCGCTAATGGAAAGTTCCAGTCCTTCGATAGCCTTGTAGTCGAACACCTGCTTGTTCAGGAACACCATGGCCAGGGCAAGGCCCGTCCCACCAATCAGGTAAACAGGCTTCTTGGTCATACCCTTGAAGCTTACGTCCTTGAAGGCTTCCTTCACAAACTTCTTGTACTCGGGTCCGGGAATGGGGCCCATCTCCTTGAACATCTTCAAGGCGCCCACCGGAATAGAGAAAGCCGTTTCGCCGTTGGACAGTTCCGTCGAACCGCCACCGATATCGATGGTCACCAGATCCTTGCCGTGCCATTCACGGACAGAACGGAAGGTGAGCTTGGCTTCTTCTTCGCCAGAAATAATGCGGGGGCGAACCCAGATCGCCTTTTCGACGGCAGCGATCACTTCTTCGGAGTTGCTGGCCTTGCGCATAGCCTCGGTCATGACAACAGCCTGCAGGTCTGCACCCAAGGCATGCAAGTCCATACGGAACTTGGTCATGATGGAAACCAGTTCAGCGATTTTCTTTTCGCTAATGGGGCGCTTGCCCTCTTCATCTTCGGCATCGCCGTCGTAGACATCGTCGCCCAGGCGACATACTTCAATTTTCTGGAGCTTTGGGACAAGAATCTTGCGAGGCGCAGTTGATGCGGCAGGTTCACTGGGGGCAGCCGGTTCGCTGACGTCAGGTTCGCTGACGGGTTCGGCGGCAGCAGAGTCTGCAGTTTCGGCAGATTCGGCGGAGGCTGCGGATTCCCCATGTTCAGACGATTCAGCGGATTCATTAGCGGCAGATTCACTGGACTCGGCAGACTCAACGGCCTCTCCAGCCATTCCGCCAGCCATTTCGGCGACCTGCGCGGGAGCCTCTTCAAAAGCAGCAATCAGCATGATGCAGCTATGGCTTCCTATATCCACTGTAGCTAAAAGCTTGTTTTTCATGACAATCTCGACGCTAACCGTTCTGTTCTGATTCGGCTACACGGCCATCGGCGGGAGTTTCGGCAGAGGCGGCGGGCGCAGAGTCAGCAGCATTGGCGGCTTCGGCAGCCTTGGCTTCAGCCTCTTCGGCCTTCTTCTTGAAGCCAGCCTTGATCTTTTCGGCAAGGGCGGCGGGATTCGTCAAAAATTCCTTTGCGGAAGCAATAGCCTCTTCCACAGTCCATTCAGAATACTTGCCCACCCAACTGGCCACCAGGTCGCCGGATTCGGAACCAAGTTCCTTTCCCTGGCGAAGTTCCTGACCCATCTTAAGGGCCAGAAGCAAACCCAATTCAAAAGGACGGGGTTCGGACTTTCCTTCCAAAAGCTTTTCTACACGGGAAATGCGTTCCTCGTAAGGAACACCCTCAAACTCAGCAAGATCTTTCTCTGAAATCATAGGGATAAAGATAGAAAAATGCGTTCATACAAAAAGGGCCCTGGAACACGTCCAGGGTCCATAACAAGGAGGTAAATACAACGATTACTTCTTCTTGGAAGCCTTCTTTGCAGCGGGCTTGGCAGCAGCCTTCTTGGCGACCGGCTTTGCAGCGGGCTTGGCAGCAGCCTTCTTGGCGGCCGGCTTTGCAGCGGGCTTGGCAGCAGCCTTCTTGGCGGCCGGCTTGGCAGCTGGCTTAGCAGCTGCCTTCTTGGCGGCCGGCTTTGCAGCGGGCTTGGCAGCAGCCTTCTTGGCGGCGGCCTTCGGAGCAGACTTTGCAATTACAGTTTTTGTAGCCATTTTTTCCTTCCTTATGGTGAGTTATTGTGAATTTATTGTTTATAAAATAAATTCCAATCCACAAATAATCAACACTTATTTAAACAAATTTTGTAAAAAAGTATTTCAGGCGACATTCATCACATTTTTTTATAAAAAATCAGCATAAACTATCGGCGTTAAAAAAAAAAAAAGAGCTGCACCTTCTAGGTACAGCCCTTAAATTTTCGAGGCGTTTCAAACAACGACGGCGACGAACTTATCAATAACGAACTTGTCAGCGACAAATTCGCCGCACCACCTCAGATTACTTCTTCAGTACGCTACGAGCCTTGTCGAGACGTTGCACTCTTACGAGTGCTAGGCTGTCGGCTCGGCAATAAAATAGGCTACGCCTATTTTGCTGCACTCGCCTTATCAAGCCTTTCCTGAACGATAGCGTCGATAACGGCAGCAACGGTCAGGTTGAAGATGTCGTGGACAGAAGCTTCGGAGTCGGTGAAGTGAACCGGCTTCTTCAAGCCCATCTGTACAGGACCGATGGATTCGCCAACGCCCATTTCCAGGAGCATTCTGTAGGTGGTGTTTGCAGAAGAGAGGCAGGGGAAGATGAGGGTATTCACGTCCTGGCCCTTAATGGTATTGAAGGGGAACTTCTTGTCGCGGAGTTCCTTGTTCAAGGCCACGTTCACCTGCATTTCGCCATCCACGGCGTAGTCCGGATACTGTTCGTGAAGGATCTTCACGGCATCACGGACGCTACCAGCGGTACCCAGGCTTGCGTTCTTGTCGGCACCGAAGTTACCGTAGCTGAGCATAGCCATCACCGGTTCATGAGCAAAGAACTTCACTGCGTCGTGAGTGAGCTTTGCAATGTCCACCAGAGTTTCGGTATCCGGGTCGCGGTTCACCAGAGTATCTGCCAGGAAGAAAGTACCCTTCTTGGTAGAGAGAATGTGCAGAGCGCCGAAGTGCTTGTAATCTTCGCGGATACCGATCATCTTCTTGGCCAGACCGATGTTGGTAGCGAAGGAGCTGTTGGAACCGGAAATCAGAGCGTCTGCGTCACCGGTCTTCACCATCATCATACCGAAGTGGTTGTGTTCCGGCATTTCGTAGGCGGCCTTTTCGAAGGTTTCGCCGTTACGGCCATTTTCGGCAGCATAGATTTCGGCGTACTTCTGACGGCGAGCAAATTCTTCCGGAGAACGGGGGTTCACAATTTCGATACCGGTAACATCCAGCTTTTCAGAAGCGGCCAGTTCCTTGATGCGTTCCGGGTTGCCCAACAGGATGGGGAATGCGATTCCTTCGTCCTTGGCCTGGATTGCAGCCTTGATCATGTTGACGCTGAGGCCTTCGGTGAATACCACGCGCTTGGGGTTGGAACGAGCCATGTTTTCGTATTCACGAATCAGCTTGTTGTCGTAACCCATCATGTCGCGGAGGCTATCGGCGTAGGCATCCCAGTCGGTAATGGGCTTGCGGGCCACGCCACTTTCGATAGCGGCTTTGGCAACGGCGATAGAAACGTCGGTCAACAGGCGCGGATCCAGCGGCTTGGGAATGATGTACTTGGGACCGAAGCTGAAGCGTTCGGAGTTGTAGGCAATGTTCACTACATCGGGCACCGGCTTGCGGGCAAGAGCGGCAATGGCGCGGACGGCGGCATGCTTCATGTGTTCGTTGATGGCAGTGGCGCGAACGTCCAGAGCACCGCGGAAGATGTAGGGGAAACCGATAACGTTATTCACCTGGTTGGGATAGTCGGAACGGCCAGTAGCGAAGATGATGTCTTCACGGGCGCTGACGGCTACATCGTAGGAAACTTCCGGAGTGGGGTTTGCAAGGGCAAACACGATAGGCTTGCTTGCCATGGACTGGATCATTTCCTTGGTGAGGATGTTGGGCTTGGAAAGGCCAAGGAACATGTCTGCACCCTTGATGGCTTCTTCCAGAGTCTTGACGTCGGTACGATCGGTAGCAAAGAATTCCTTTTCAGGAGTGAGCTTGCCGCGACCCTTGTAGATAACGCCCTTGGAGTCCAGCATGACCACGTTTTCTTTCTTGACGCCCAGGGAGAGGTACAGCTTGGTGCAAGCCACAGCAGCAGCACCGGCACCATTCACCACCAGCTTGATTTTGTCGATTTCCTTGCCGGCGATTTCGAGAGCGTTAACGAGAGCGGCACTGGAAATAATGGCGGTACCGTGCTGGTCATCGTGCATCACGGGGATGTCCAGTTCCTTCTTCAGGGTTTCTTCGATTTCGAAGCATTCCGGAGCCTTGATGTCTTCCAGGTTGATGCCGCCAAATGTGGGAGCGATACCCTTAACGATTTCGATGAACTTCTTCGGATCCTTTTCGTTCACTTCGATGTCGAAAACGTCGACACCTGCGTAGATCTTGAACAGAAGGCCCTTACCTTCCATCACAGGCTTGCCGGCCATGGCACCAATATCGCCCAGGCCAAGAACGGCGGTACCGTTAGAAATAACAGCGACCAGGTTGCCCTTACCGGTATAGTCGTAAGCGGTTTCCGGGTTCTTTTCAATTTCGAGACAGGGAACTGCTACGCCCGGGGTGTATGCCAGGCCAAGGTCGGTCTGAGTGCTATGGGGCTTGGTCGGAACAACTTCAATCTTACCCGGCTTGCCGTTAGCATGGTATGCAAGTGCCTTTTCTTCGAAGGTCATCTTTTACTCCTTGAGAGCCTGTGCAACAGATCCATTCAGCTAGATCACCCTTTAGGCTCAATTTTCGGCGCGCAAGATAGAAATTTTCACAAAATTTGTAAAGTTTTTTATTCAGCAGTTTCGCCGTTCAAATCCTCAATTCCGGTAGAGCAATTCTCGGAGCTAGGATCCAGAAGGCATTCGTCTTCTTCTTCGGCATTAGCGGAGCCACCGCAGGCAGAGAAAGCGGCAACAATAGAGAGCAACAGGAACAGACCCAGGAATTTACGTTTCATAAGAACCTCTTCTAATTCAATAACAGTCAACAAAATACAAAAAAAATGCCAGGCTGAAAGCCAGGCATTTTCAAAAGCTCTAAATCAAGCCAGCAAGAAGGATTACTTCTTCTTGGAGTTCTTCTTAGCAGCAGCGGTAGCCTTGAGGCCAGCACCAACCTTGAAGGAAACAGTCTTGGAAGCCTTGATCTTGATGGTAGCGCCAGTCTGCGGATTGCGACCGGTACGTGCTGCACGTTCCTTAACCTGGAAGGTACCGAAACCGATCAGCTGAACGAGACCGTCCTTCTTGATACCAGCGGTGATACCGTCGAGCACAGCGTCAACAGCGCGGCCAGCAGCAGCCTTGGATTCAATGCCAGCTTCCTTGTTGGCGAGAATTGCTTCGATGAGATCTTGCTTGTTCATTATATAACTCCTTGAGTTAGGTTGAGAATTTTTATGCGTATATTATACCTTTTTTTTGAAGCTCTGCGAGAGATTTTTCAAAAAGTTTTCAAAAAATTTTCACAAAACCCCAATAAAATCAAGCCTTCGGCGCCGTTTCGTCCCCGCGATCCACGATTTCATCGGCCTTGCGCTGGATTTTCTCCACGTAGACCAGGCACAGACAGGTAAAGGGAATGGCCACGATCAGCCCCAGGAATCCAAGCAACTTGCCCCAGATCGAAAGGGAAAGAAGGATTCCCACCGGCGGCAAATCCATCGAGGAACCTACGATTTTCGGCACCAGGAAAAAGTCCTGAATCACCTGCACCACGGCGTAGACCACCAGCACGATAATCGCCACTTCCCAGAAAGGCATGCCCGTATCCAGGGCGTAAACCACAGCCAACAGCAAGGCCACGGGAATGGTGGTCAGCTGCAGGTAGGGCACCATGTTCAAGGCTCCCGAAAAAAGTCCAAAAGCCACGCCCATTGGAAGTCCCACAATGCTGAATCCAATAGCGTAAAGCACACCAACACTCAAGGCCACCAGGGACTGGGCGCGGAAATAGTTACCCATGAAGCGGTCCATTTCCTTGCCCACGGAACTGGCCGTATGCTTGAACCTGGAAGGCAAAACGCTCACCGCCGCACGACGCAGCTTAGGCATATCCAGCATGATAAACACCAGGTACATGATTACCGCAATCACGCCAGAAATTCCCAGGAAGATGCTGGAGGTCTTCGAAAGCACACCCCAGGCGCCGGGCAAGATCTTTCCGGCCGCAGACTGCACTGCATTCCAGAAATCCAATGTCTTCATGGCATCGGCCACCTGGTCCCAGGAAATCAGGGAACGGGCAGTCCTCCACATATCAGCAGGCACGAAAGCCGTTAGACGACTACTCCAGGCAGAGTCACTGAACATGCGCGGGATCAGTTCCCCCAGGTGCCGCACTTCGTTCACCACCATCGGAATAAAGATCCACAGGGCTCCGGTTATAAGAAGCAACGCCACCAGCAGCACAATGATTACGGCCACGATACGATGTTTTACCTTTGTCTGCAATTTACAGACCAGCGGGTCCAGAATATATGCCATAAGGAAGGCGGCAAAGAACGGAGACAGCACCCCACTCAGGTAGTTCAAGACCCACAGGAGCGCCACCGCCCCGAGCACCATGATCAAAAACCGCATAATGCGGTCCAGCGTCCAGATTTTCGTCATTTTTCTTCTTCCTAGTTTTTGGAAGTACGGGCCACGGGCTTGCGAACAGAGAGGTACACGGAAAGTGCAAAACCAATAAGGGCGAGACCGAGGGCCAGGTACATCAAACTTTTAAAGGGGCGATTCTCGCCCCACAGACGGATGGAGCGCAGAATGATTTCGTCAGGAATTCCGCGGAGGGTTCCTTCCCCATTATAGACTTCAAACAAAACGCCACGTTGCATATAACGTAAGCCATCATCTTCTTCAAGCCCCAGACCAGCCAACCACCACTCGGGCACCTTGAAATCAGACAAGGCGATACGGGCTTCCTGGTCAGCCTTCGCCGGAACAGGCACCGAGGCCACCAGCGGACGATAGCTGGCATAGGACCCCTGACGGCTGTACACCGGGTCGTTGTTCATAAAGCGGAACGAAACCTTGGCCATTCTCCCTGTTTCAACCAAGACAGCCATGGAATCAAAACGGGTAAAGTCAAAGAAATCCGCAGCAGGGCGATTATCTACCGAAAGCAAGTTCAGCCCCATACCCGCATAAGGGTAAGCCATGCCCGAACGGATATTCACCCGGGCGCTAACCACAGAATCTGTACGAGAAAGTTCAGATGTTGAAAATCCGCCTACCACGCCATCGGTCAAGGCATAAACTTCGTGATGTCCCGTAGGGAACAGCACCATGTGATTTTCGTGGAACTTTCCAAAAACAAAAATCCAAGCTACCAGGAACACCACCAGGCAGCCTACGGAAACAAGAACTTTCTTGAGGGCAGACTTAGTCATGATGTACCGAATGCTTGCGGCCCACAGCCACGATGGTCAAGACCAGCATAATGAACAGCACTCCGCCAAATACCTTGTTGCTCAGACCTTTGGCCTCGATCTTGTAAATCTTCAGGGAGAACGGCTTGCCATGGGGCTGGTTCCAGCCCGGAGCGATTTCAAGACGCACCATGGCCTCCTGATGACGGTCCACCAGAGAAGTATCCACGCGATTGTCGCTATACCAGAATTCGGGAGTGTAGAACTGATCCATGGGAATGGAAACACGCTGACGTCCCTGGACCAGAGGAAGTTCCTTCATGAGCAGACGGTAAGTCCTGGCCACATTGGTATCAGTAACCTCGGGATCGAAGGCCCACAACTTCAGCAGAATTTCAGAAGTGCCTTCGGCCTCCAGGTCAACGATAACGGAGTCTACAAAACTCCAGTCGCGATTGGCAAAACCAGCCTCATCCTTTTTGCGCAAGTCAAAAAGGATGCCGCACCAGCCGCCCTTTTCAGATTCGCCCAGGGCGCAGGTAAAGCGAATGCTGGATTCATCCGCTTCGGAAGAAACTACAGAGGCACCACCATCCGACCTATCATCATAAACAACGACAGAACCCTGGCATTCAAAGGGGAAAACACCATCTATAAAAAATCGTATGGGCAAATTGAAATACGCCACCAAGGTTGCGGCAGCAATTATCGCAAGAATGAAGCAAGTCTTTTTCATTATGCACCAAACAGCATTAGATTTTTCGGTTAGGTCTCATCAGGATCCACAACCGGCTTGATATGAAGATTGTACTGTACCAGGTCCAACGGATCTTCGTCGGGCAGCTTTTCACCAAAAAGCTTATCCACCACATTAAATAATGCCCGGATAAAGAAGAAGTGGTGTTTCCCTTCTTTCTGGGGAGTCTGGAACTTGAATTCCAAAGTTCTCTTTAAAAGTTGGACGGTCTGGGAAGGGGGCAAGTGGAACATCTTGCAACAATTGGTCACGTAGCCGTCAAATCCATAGTCGGGAACCTTGCCCCGTTCCAGCGGTTCACCATGATCAATGCACTTGGGATTTTCGATTACCGGATCCTGGACGTTTTTCTTGAGGAGCGCGTCTAACCACAGTTCGCGGGACTTGTCAGTCAGTTCGCCGCGAAAGGCCATGGTCTGGTCGCAAGGGAAAAAGGTGGAACAGCACTTGGGGCAAATACGAAGATCCAAGTGGCGGAATTTAATTTCGGCTACCTGGGAATTACAAAAGGGGCAATTACTCATGTTATGCAATATAAAAAATGAACAAAGAACATTGCCCGAAAAAAGCGTTCCCGCTTTACTATATTGCACCCCATGGCAAAAGTTGTACAGATTACCGCAGAAAATTTTGAAACAGAAGTTGCACAAGCTTCTGAAACCCGTCCCGTTGCAGTCCTCTTCTCCTCCGCCGAGTATCCGGATTGCGCCCCCTATTCCCAGCTGGTGGGAAAGTTCAGCACCGAACTTGACTTTACCCTGGGCGTCGTCAGTTGCGACGATCGCGCCAACATGCAGCTGATCCAGGCATTCCGCGTACGTTCCGTTCCCGAAATCCACGTGGTGGACAAAGGCCAGATTGCAGACGTTATCGCAGGTGTGCTGCCCGAAGACGAACTGAAGAAGCGTCTCGAAAAGTTCTACACCAGCGACGAATCCCGCTTTATGGAAGCCCTCGAAATCGCCATCGCCAGCAAGAACTACGAGGTCGCCCTGCCCATGCTCAACGAAGCCTTGCAGAAGACTCCCGACGACAAGAAGCTTTTGCTCCTGTGGGCCAAGGCCAGTCTCGGCATGGGCGATACCGAAAAGGCAAAGGAAATTCTGAAGAAGTTCAACGAAGCCGACGACCAGTATAAGGAAGCCAAGTCCCTGCTGGAACTTCTGGATTTCCATGCGGAAGCCGCCAAGAAGGATGTTCAGGGCAAGGAAGCCATCGTTTATCACGAAGCCTGCTGCATGGCCGCCGCCGAAAATTTTGAAAGCGCCCTCCAGGCATTCCTTAATTTGTACGTAGAAGCCCCGGAATGGAACGACAGCGCAGCAAAGAAGGCTATGCTCACGCTATTCGGCGTTCTGGGACCCAAGCACGAACTGACTTGGAAGTACCGCGCCAAGCTGAACACGATCATGTTCATCTAGTTTAATATTTTTTAGATTAATGTTTAAAGCAAAGATGGGATTCTAGGAATTCCGTCTTTTCTTTTTCAGTGAGATCGCCACGACAGACTCTAATTCCGTCAGCGTAATTAATCCCCATGCCAACCAGGCCTGCGGTTCCACCAACAACTGTACCAACAGAGGCTCCAACAGCAAAACCAATGGGCAACATGGCAAACATCAAGGAGCCTACAACAGGATTGGAGCCCATCGTCGCCTTGGCGGCCTCAAAGAAGAATTCTCCCCCAAAATAAAAGCCCTTTTGCGCGCCTCCGGACAAATGATCAAGGAAAACCTTTCCATTACTTTTGGGAGTCCAAATTTCCGTTCCGCCTTCACAAATCTGGATTTTTTCTACCGGTATGGAGATGACGTTTTTTGAATCATTCGTCATAAACTTCAGAGCATCTTCTCCATAGCTGTAACAGTATCTGCTGGCTTCGAAAAAAGTCACCTGAGAACCGTACTCGTACCGGAAAGTCCTCTCATCACCATGCTGAACTGCAGACTGGTAGGCTTTCAGATCTCTTTCATCTATGGGCTCTGCTTCCGAAAGTTTTTCTGAATTATCACTAATCGAACCAACCTTTGATGAGCTGGAACAGCCCAAAAGCACAGCGGAGCACACAATCAGAATCAAATTTAGACTTTTCATAATCAGACCTTCTAACCATTCCAAATCTACATTTTTTCTACATTTGATTTTATGAATATTGATTTCAACCGCAGATTGTCTATCGCCCCGATGCTGGATTGCACCGACCGCCACGAACGTTATTTCTTGCGTTTGATTTCAAAGCACGTGCTGCTGTACAGCGAAATGGTGGTGACTCACGCCCTGCTCCACGCCAAGCCCGAGATGTTTTTGGGACATGAGGAATTCGAATACCCCGCCGTGCTGCAGCTGGGCGGAAGCAATCCCGCCGATTTGGCCAAATGCAGCAAGATGGTGGAAGCCGCAGGTTTCCAGGAAGTGAACCTAAATTGCGGCTGCCCCTCGGATCGCGTCCAGAGCGGAAGTTTTGGCGCCTGCCTCATGAAGGACAAGAACCTGGTGGCCGACTGCTTCAAGGCCATGCAGGACGCTGTGAGCATTCCCGTTTCCATCAAGTGCCGCATCGGCGTAGATGAATTCGACAGTTGGGAATTTTTCCGCGATTTCGTCGGCACCGTCGCTGATGCAGGCTGCAAGTACTTTATTATTCACGCCCGCAAGGCCTGGCTGAAAGGTTTAAGTCCCAAGGAGAACCGCGAGGTTCCTCCCCTGCATTATGAGTTTGTTCATAAGTTGAAGGCAGAAATGCCCCAGCTGAATATTGCCATCAACGGCGGCATCCGCAGCATGGACCAGGTGCTTGCCCACTTAAACGGCGACCCCACTTCTGCTGGTACGGGTGTGGCGCTGGATGGCGTCATGGTGGGCCGCGAACCTTACGAAAATCCCTGGTTCCTGCACGACGCCGACGAACGTGTTTTCGGAGATACCGCTCCCGCCGCCAAGTCCCGCAAGGCCGTCCTTGAAGCCTACCTACCTTATGTAGAAAAGCAGTTCGCCGAAGGCTGCCCCGCCACCATCCTGGTGAAGCACATCTACGGCCTTTTCGCAGGCCTCCCTGGGGCCAGAAAGTTCCGCCAGATGCTTAGCGAAGGCGCTCCCAGAGCCAAAAATTACGGCGGACCCGCGGAATTAATCCGCAAGGCCATGGAATTTGTGGTGGAAGAAGTATAAAAACAGCTTACTTTAACCCGATTTTTCCCAAAAATTCCAAAACCCCTTGACAAACACCCCGAAATTTGCTCTATTTGGGGGCACAATTTTAAGTTTAACCTTTAACGGAGATACAATATGCCTTGCGGAAAGAAAAGAAAGCGCAGGAAGATTGCGACCCACAAGCGTAAGAAGCGCCGTCGTCGTGACCGTCACAAGAAGAAACTTCGCTAATATCCGTTAGCATCTTTTGTGATTTTCCTGTAAAGGATATAGAAAGACGGAGTGTTAAGCTCCGTTTTTCGTTTTTTCGTTTTTTTAACCGAGCAGTTCCTGAGCTCACCAAAATAAGGAATAGAAAATGATCGATCGCAGCAAGCACTTCCTCCGCCTCGCCGACTGGAGCGAAGAAAGAATTCTCGAAACCGTAGCCATCGCTTCCCGCCTCAAGAAGGAAGTCCATGCAGGCCAGGTCTCCGACCGTCTCCACGGCCAGAACATCGGTATGTTCTTCGAAAAGCCGTCTCTGCGAACCATCACTACTTTCCAGGTGGGCATGAACCAGCTGGGTGGCCACGCCGTGCTGCTCTCCCCGGACTCCATCGGTCTTGGCAAGCGCGAATCCATCAAGGATGTGGCCCGCTGCCTTTCCCGCTGGGTAAACGCTCTCGTTGTCCGCTGCTTCAAGCAGGACCTGGTGGAACAGCTGGCTGAATACGGTTCCATTCCCGTTGTGAACGCCCTGACCGACGACTACCACCCCTGCCAGGCTATCGCTTTCGCCCAGATGATCGAAGAAAATCTCGGTGGCATGAAGGGCAAGACTGTGGCCTTCATCGGCGACGGCAACAACGTTGCTAACTCTTTCCTCGCCCTCTGCTCCAAGGTGGGCATGAACTTTACTTTGGCTTGCCCCAAGGGTTTTGAACAGCCGGCTCACGTGATCGAAGAAGCCCAGGCTGACTTCAAGCGCCACGGCTGCCAGTACCGCGTATTCAACGATCCCAAGGAAGCTGTCAAGGACGCCGACATCCTTTATAGCGACGTATGGGTCTCCATGGGTCAGGAAGGCCAGAAGGAATCCAAGCAGAATCACTTCCTGCCGTTCCGCATCGACGCAGACCTTTTGAAGTACGCTCCGTCTCACGTGAAGGTTTCCCACTGCCTGCCCGCTCACCGCGGCGACGAAATCACCGACGAAGTGATGGACAACCTGGACCTGAACATGAGCTACGAAGAAGCCGAAAACCGCCTCCACGCCCACAAGGCCGTGCTGTGGCAGGTCATGCCCCCGTTCAACAAGTAATTGAACAGCGTAGACTTTTTAAAAAGGCTCCCTCTGGGGGCCTTTTTTCGTTTCCGTTAGAGTACAAAAGGCTGGCTCCCGCGAGAGCCTGCCTTTCTAACCACCAAATTCACTTTAGCTGTTCCGCACTCCGGCGCGTTCAGAACAGTCCTTACCTTAAGTCCTTTTCATTAACTCCATAAAATTTGATGTCATCAATCCAGATTTCCGTATCAAAATATGCGGAAACTGCGATGTTCGTAGCCTGCTTACTAACGTAATCCCAGCCCATGTTTCCATAGGTGCTGTCGCCCACCATAAAGTCGGAAGGTTTCACCACCACACGCTCCCATTCATCCGCACCACCAAGGGTGTCCAGGAACACTGCCTTGCCAGAAGTTCCGTCAACAATGGCTTCAAGATTGAAGGAATAGGAGCCCATGCCACGAACGAAGTATTCCACGGAATCAATGCCGCTGAAGTCACAAGGATCGGAACTGGAGCAAATCCACAGGCCCATGAAAGACCAATGTCCCTGCATTCCAGAAGTTGTCCAGTGGAATGCCTTGCCCTCGCGACCTGCACCGGCATCTACAACGGCCAGGGCGGCGCTATCTTCAACAGGAGACATGACCACCGTGGTGTCCGTAGGCTTCAAATAAAGTTCGCTAGAATCTCCGGCAAACAGGACGTTAGACTTCAATCCGTTTTCGAAATCCAGGACATTTAGGTATCCCAGGGGCGCGGAGGAACCCGGTTCCTCGTCGGATGAGGATTCCGACTCATCGCTGGAGGAACTTTCGGCAATCTGACCACTAGACGAACTTTCAGGAGCCGCCAGAGGAACAGTCACCAGGTCCTCGACAATAGAATCGCCGGCGACGATTCGAACGCGGTAATCTGCAGGAGCAAGGCCCTCAATCTTATAGAAGCCTTCGCTATCGGTCTTGACCTTCCGATCGGTACCGTAAACCTGGATCCAGACGCCATCGCTGCCTTCGGGCAAGTCGATCCTACCCGACATGACACTCAGGGGGCTAACGGCAATTTCAGAGGAATCCCCCATCTTGATCTGATTGGCCAGGAGCAGGGCAAATGCGCCACGGCCTTCATCCATCACCTCGAGGGTCATGGAATCTGCAAACAATGTATCGACGCGGACAATGCCGACGGAATCCGAGGTAAAGATCCTGACGGCAGTTTCCTTCTTCAAGACTTCCAAGGCAGGCAGATAGTTCGCAGCCCTCAAGACTGCAGTGGCGTTGGCCACAGGGGCGCCACCTTCGTCCACCACCTGGACCACATAGGCGTTTTCTGTTTCGACAGTACTGACACCTGCCACCTCGCTATCCGTGGAGCAGGCCACAAGCCAGCCGCCCACAAGCCCGGCAACAATGCACTTAAACATCTTAACCATACCACACCTCATTTTTTTACCCCTTTGGTGGCAGCGGTCTTGCCCGCCACACCTCCATTCTTGACAGCGGCCTTGCCCGCCACCGCGTCCATGTCGGCCACCGGGAACAGCGAGAACATGAACTGCATCACCTTGGTAGGCTTCTGCACCTCTTCTACGCGTTTCTGCACCTGGCGGCGGAATTCCAAGGTCATTTCCTTCAGGTCGTTAAAGCAATCTTCATCTACGCCCACCAGCAGCGACGACATATTTCGCCGGTCAGGTTCGATGGTAGCCAGGGCATTCTGAGCCAGAGCCAGCAACTGGTTCTGGTAGCTGCGAATGGCAGTCACCTTGGCGGTACCCGACGAGGTAAAGTTAGCCTGCCCCACCGCAAACCGTTCCGACGCCAGGGGCGTAATCAGTTTCAGTTCCTTCAAGACGCGGATGGCTTCTTCCACCTGTTCCTTGGAAACCACAGGCGTAATCTGCTTCACCAGCTGGGACACCACCGCCGAGCCGTTGTTCATCTCGATCAGGGTTCGCACCACCGGAATCCACCACTTGCCTAAAAACAGAAGCTCGTTGGTATTGAGTTGGCGCATCTTGACGTCCTTCAGGGACAGCGCCATCTTATAAAGCTTATCCTTCTTGGCGGGGGATTTCGTCTTGGAAGCCGCCACCAGGATTTCAAAAAGTTCGCCACTTCGGCCCTTCAGATCCAGCAGGTCCTTGACCAGGGGGATGCTGCGATTGGGCAAGTGAAGTTCCTTGTTCAGTACGCGGAACATCTGACTGGTTTCAAGGCCAAGTTTCTGCCCCATCATCTTATAGGAATACAGGGGCAACTCCAGCTTGCGCTGGGCATAGTAATTCTTCAGCAGATCCCTGTAATCACCAATTTCGTCGATATTCAGCATAGGCCCTTCTTAATTCTATATAATTTCCCATCTATAAGATAGATTCGCCTCCTGATTTTTTGCCCCCGTTAAAAAATGCCCTTTGCAAAAATTGCAAAGGATTTGTTGGATCAAGGGGTTACCGCAGACGGTCAAGAAGCTAACTTAAAGGTATCGTAAAACCACACCACAAAAAGCCCCGGGAAGGTCCCGGGGCTTTTTTTAAACAGTCAGAATTCCCTACGGCTTACGGAGCGCTGTAATCAAACCAGTCGTAGTATTCCAGGTCTTCGTCATAGGTGCAGACCACCACTACATCAAGATCTGCTATGTAGGCGGTAGTACCCTCCATATCTTCATCGCAAGCATACACTCCCAAGTCGTCAACCTCATCCAGCATGAGATCATAGCTTCCGGAATCGCCACTAGAGCTGGCAGGAGTTACGCTGGAGCTAGAAGGCAGAGTGCTGGAGCTGGAAAGATTGCCGTCATCATCGTCGTCATCATCGTCGTCATCATCGCTGGAAGAAGAGCTAGGCGGAGTAATATCTTCTTCGTCCATCCACATGTAGTCTTCCAGGTCATAATCGTAAGCGCAGATCAATTCCTGCTCCACGTCCTTGATGTAGGCAGTCTGACCCTTGGTCTTTTCGGAGCAGGCATACTTAGAAAGATCAGAGGATGTCATCACTTCTACATCGTACTTGGAATTGACAGACCTGTCATTGACACAACGCACGGAACGGTAGATGGACTTTTCCAGGGTATTCTTCCTGACACCGCCATCGGTGCTGGTAAAGCGCCAGCTGATAGCGTTTTTCAGGTCAAATTCATCGGAACTCCAGAAGGAGGCGTAATCATCCTGCTCCAAAAACTCGTTACCCTTCTTGTAGCCGGAAGCCAACACGCGGAAACCATACTTGTCGGTTCCGTTACCGTCATCATCCCAGCTAAAGGTTGCCTTCAACTTCTTGCCGGGGTCACTTCCCACAGCGTCAAACAATTCCTGCCATTCATCCTTAGAAGGCAAATGCCACCCATCGGGGCAGACATCCTGGGCATCGCCCCAGTAATACAGGGCGCCGTAATCTTCACAGTTGTCTGTCTTGTCATCATAGCAGAAAGAATTGGAGGACTTGTAGTTCAGGTTTTCCGCCATCCAGAGCTGATTACCGATAGTCACGGTCTTGTAACGTTTATTATCGCGGCTGTCCTTAAAGTCACTGTAGGAAATGGCCGGATTGAATTCTTCAAAATCAACCTCTTCGGAAGAGGAACTCGCGCGCACGGAACTGCTGGATTCCAGATCGTCATCAGTTTCGTTGTCAATCTTGGCGCTGGAAGAAGAAAGGATTTCTTCCTGTTCTTCGCTCGCACTACCGTTACCGCTATCGCCGCAAGCCACAAGGCCAAAAGTGAGGGCACTGCAAACGCCGGCCACACAGCCAACATAAAGAGCATTCTTCAAGATAGTCATAAAACCTCCTAATGATATCGCAAAGATAAAAAAATTTTTTGAGTCCTCCGTAAAAATGGATCCAACGACCTTTTTTTCTATCTTTTTTATCGCTATGGCTAACATCGGATATAGTTTTCTGCTTATTCTGGCGGCCTTCATCTGGGGAACGACCTTTGTGGCCCAGGCAGAAGGCAATTCTGCAGGCCCCTTCGTTTTCACCTGCACCCGCAATCTCATTGCCGCCGCACTGCTTTTCGGCCTAGCCAAGACCCTTGATGCCACTGGCAAAAGCCCTCGGCGTCCCGCCACTCCTGCCCAGCGCAAGAAACTCTGGAAGGCAGGCATTCTCTGTGGCATCGCCCTAACCTTCGGAACCAACTTCCAACAGCTGGGACTGTACCTAGGGACTTCCGCCGGAAAATCCGGATTCCTGACCACCTGCTACATTATCCTCGTGCCGGTCTTAAGCGTATTCATCGGGAAAAAAATCAACTTAAAGTCCTGGATTTGCGTAGGCATCACATTGGTGGGCCTCTACATGCTCTGCATCAAGGACGGCTTCACAGTCGAAGTTTCTGATGGGGTGCTGTTGCTGTGCGCGCTATCTTTCGCCATCCAGATCCTATTCGTAGACAAGTACGGCCCCGACGTAGATAACGTCCGCCTTTCCGCCATACAGTGTCTAGTGGCCAGCGTCCTTAGTGCCGCCCCCATGTTCCTAGTGGATATGGAATGTTCGGCTGCGGGCATGGTCCGTGCCGTAGAAATTTACTCCCACGGATCCGCCTGGATTCCGCTGCTTTATGCCGCCGTACTTTCTAGCGGTGTGGCCTTTACCTTGCAGATTGTGGCCCAGAATAAAATCAAGCCCACCATCGCCTCGTTGCTCATGAGCCTGGAATCGGTGTTTGCGGTTCTGGGAGGCTGGGCCGTGCTGGGAGAACAGCTGACCCTTCGCGAGGGCCTTGGCTGCATCATCATGATGGTAGCCGTCATTCTCAGCATCAAGAAATAGCTCGTCCGAAAGGACAGGGGGCAAAAAGGCAGTGGAAAAGAGAAATTCCACTCCATTTCCACCGCCTTTCTTTTAATTTGTATCAAACAAACTCTCAAAACAAGACAAATTTTACCTCAAACAGGGGTAAAAATGCAGAAAAACACAGCCTTACCCCACCTCTGGCCCCCAATTTTGCGAACGAACAAACAAAAAGGCAGTGGAAAATCGGTTCATACGCCCTTTTCCACCGCCTTTTTTCATTACCTCCGCGAGGCATCTCCATCTCCAAGCATAAAAAAAAGACCTCTCTTTCGAGAGGTCTTTTTCAGTGCGGATGAGAGGACTTGAACCTCCACAACCTTGCGATTACTAGAACCTGAATCTAGCGCGTCTACCAGTTCCGCCACATCCGCATGTTCGTGTGCCCAAATTTTGAAAATTATTTGCGATTTGTCAAGGGTAAAGGGCAAATTTTATTCATTTTTCATTAAAAATTTCCAAAATCCAGTCTTTTTGATGACTTTTCCAGTAACTCCAGTCATGTTCACCGGCCGGATCGAACTTCATATCGCACTGAAGAGAGGAATTTGCCTCCGCTCCCTGGTCCAGGGAATTGCAAAAGCGGGTAATCCAGGGAACTGTCACATCGGCAGGATACAGCCGGTCGGAACCGCCCTGAATAAAACGCCAACGTCCGGTTTGCAGACGACGTTCCCGGGCAATTTCTGCGGCATCGCCAAAGGCGGCCCCATAGGAACTGATCAGCAGTCTGGATTTCACCTGTCGACGGCCCCACAGGGAATAAGCCATTACACCCAGCGCCCCGTCTGAAATTCCCACCAGGTAGATGTTATCGATAGGGTAACCACGACGCCCCGCAATGGAATCCAGGGCCGCATCCACCCAACCAACAGCCACGGGAGTTACCCAATGGTCCTGCTTACAGGCAGACGCACTCATTACGATAAAACCGGGAAGCAGCTCCGCCATATCGCCGCCTGCAACCAACCCCTTTTCACAATTGCCGCTAGTCATACCGCCGTGGAACCACACGGCGACAGAACGGTGATCATTGCCCTTGTTTTGTCCGTTAGACTTTAAATTCCAGACGCCCACCAATCCCTTTTTAGGAGCAGACATGCCCGAAGCTGAGCCATAGGCGACCACGTTCAAGGTATCTTCGGCGGAGGATCCCCAGCACGAAGCCGCAAGGCCCACCACAAGAAACAGCGCCCAGACGGACTTAAAAAATTTCATTGGCTATGCCCGCTTTTTAACAAGCCACATGATCAAGAGCACCAGCGCAGCCAGGGCCATCGCCCCCACAATGCCGCAACCGATAAAGGCATAATAGACCTGGTAATCCATCACCAGTTCATCAAAGCTCAGTTCCCCATCCATAGACGAAATGGAGTGTACTACAAACAAATTGCTTTTTACTCGTACAGCCGTAATCTGCAACGGAATATCCCCAGCATCCATGGCGGCAAAACTGTACCATTCAGCCATATCATCCATCATGTCCTTGGAAGCATACAGCACGAAATTCACATTGTCGTCACCGTTAATCTGGAAGTTGGTCTTGTCAAAAAAGGGAATGTCCGTTCCGCCAAAGATGCTTGGAATCGAGGCGTGGGTCACCGTACCATAGAAAAGCTTGTCTTCTTCCGTAAATCCCTTGAGGGCAGGCATCATATAGGAAAGCAGCCAGCCCGCCAAGAACAGCAGCAGGAAGGCGAAATGCAAATAGGCCGGTTTACGGGAGGTATAGAAACAGAACATAAAACCCACTAGTCAATATTTTTAGAACGGAAGATAAAGAAAAATGTAGAAAGCAAAAGCACCAGACTCAAGAAATAGAAGGCCATGGGAATCCTGGATTTCAGGGAAAGCTCATCCATATTCTGGGACTGGAAGAACTGGATCATGTCTTCACAATACATAGCCGCCATGGAATTGTCGAAACGGCTCCAGGCCAGGGCAAGTTCCTCGTTTTCACGAGACAGCTTGATAAAGTCCGTCTTCAAGTTCTGGGGCAAGCGGGCAATTTCATCTTCACTTAGAGATCCCAAGCCCACCAGGTATCCGGCACGCATGGAATCCAGGGACATCACCATCTTTTGATGAAGGGAGCCCTCCAATTCCATAACCTGGGACCGCACCCCTTCCAGCTGATGATTCCAGGCCATTCGACCGGTCGTATAGCGGCGCATTCCCGCCACCTTGCTCAACACTTCCTTTTCAAAGCGGGACACGGACTCGTAGGACGGGACCTTTACACCAAGACCGCGAATGTTATCCATTTCCCTTGAAAAGGAAACGGCCATTTCCCGCAGGTTCATGGTCTGGGCCTGCACAAAAACAGAATCCGCTCCAAAGCCGATGCGGACACGTTCCATACCGCGCATGGTAAAAGCTTCCTGCAGCTGGTAATCCGTCAGAGATTTCAGATGACGGGAGTAGATAACCAGTTGCGGCTTCTGGGAAAAATAGAACAGCGCCGTAAGCCCAACCGTAATGGCCAGGACAAGCCAGACCCAAGGCGTACGGACCCGCGTATTGAAGGTATCGGCAAGCTGTTTATTCTTAATATCTAACACAACACGAAATTACCTTTTTCTACTTTAGTTCGTATGAGAGCTTTTCGATTTACAGCTGTTTTTCGGGTCATTTCCCGCTTTTCTGCAACCTTTGCCGTCTGCGGGGCACTCTGCAGTTGCACAATCGAACGAGCCGAAGAAACCATTCTGGCCACCCATGCCAATGGCGCCAAGAAAACTTCCATCTGGGTTTACCCCAATGGCGAAATTCTAAAGCGCAACGAATGGTACTCCGACGGAATCAAGGAATACGAAATTCCCTACAAGGATAACGAGCCCGACGGTGAATTCAAGCGCTGGACAGGCTACGGTGACCTGGTTCTCGAAGGGGAATACAAGAAGGGCTTACGCCACGGAAAATGGATCAGCTATTACGGCGGACATTTCAACAAGAAGAAGGAAGCCATCCGTTACTACAAGGAAGACCACCCTGTAGGCGACTGGGAAGGCTGGCACTTTAATGGTGAAAAGGCCTTCGAGGAGCACTACAACGAAAAGGGAGATTCCGTTGGCGTCTGGAAAAAGTGGGACGAAAACCGAACCTTGGTTGAAGAAAATTCCTGTTTTGAATCAAACGAAAAAGGTCATTTCAAGAAGTTTGCCAAGAGTTGCAAGATTCTTGAATATTACGATTGCCGCCAGGGAATGAAGGTTGGAAAATACAAGCGTTACTACGAATCCTTTGACGAGCCCGATTCCACCGGAGCCAGTTGCAACACTGCAAAAATTCGGGAAGAAGGCGTCATCGACGGATGTGAAGGCACAATGTTCCCTCAAACTTTCTATAGGGCAAACGGATCCGTCATAAAGAAAATCGAATATCAAGAAAGCGATTGCGGAATGGTAAGGTCCAAAACATCATGGTTCGATGAACAGGACAAACTGTTGAGAGAAACCATTTTCAAGAACATCAACCATGATGGTTCCGAAGGTTATGCTTACGGATTCTGCGAAGGAACAACCAATTTGTTCTGCGCGGAAACTTCCTTCGTCCAATATGGGTATGGAGTTCTGGACAGCAGTACCTTAAGCCAGAAAGACGCCTTCAGTCAAAACGTTGGTCAATACAAGGCCTCGATTCGCTACATAAAGCCTGACCACAAGTTGCTTTACGAAGAGTACTGGGATTTTGACAGCACGGCAA
Organism: Fibrobacter sp. UWH1; assembly: GCF_002210365.1. NCBI lineage: Bacteria > Pseudomonadati > Fibrobacterota > Fibrobacteria > Fibrobacterales > Fibrobacteraceae > Fibrobacter > Fibrobacter sp. UWH1. Next base: position 45,662 of record NZ_MWQG01000021.1, on the reverse strand, counting down.
AATCTGCAGGTCAGATCCTCCTTGCGACACGCAGTTTCTACCCCGATAGCATGGGCGGCAAAATGGCCAGTGAAGGCTTCTGGAAATACCACTTTAGCAAGGGATCGCAGCGCAACGGCATCTGGCGCAACTGGTACCCCAGCGGCATCCTCAAGGACAGTCTCACCTACGTGAACGGCGAACGCATTGGCGACCAGTTCAGCTACGACTCCACCGGCAAGCTGACCATCCACAAGACCGAGAACGGCAAGAACCGCCCCGTGATTATGCATATCCTAGGCAGCGAACGGTAAGAGGACGGGTATGAGGCGCGAGGTATGAGGCGCGAGGTATGAGGGCGGAGCCTGCGGCTCCCTTGAGATATTATAATCGCGCCAGAGGCGCCAAACTTACTAATTCATATCTCATAATTCATAACTGTTAATCGTTCATTGTTAATCGCCTCTTGCAAGAAGAACCTCAAAAAATTTCTATCTTATGCCCCACTATGAGTGAAGCTATTAATAACGTAAAACAGGCATTTGACGCAGAACTTGCTCAAACTGACCTCACTAATCAAGAAGCCGTTAACAACCTCCGCGTGAAGTACCTTGGCAAGAAGGGCATGGTAACCGACCTGATGAAGCAGATGGGTTCCCTTTCCGCAGAAGAAAAGCCGGCTTTCGGCAAGCTCGTCAACGAACTTAAGGTGGCCGTCTCCGAAGAAATCGAAAAGGCCATTGCTACCGCCAACGAAGCCGCCCTCCAGAAGAAACTTTCCAGCGGCAGCGTCGACGTATCCCTCCCCGGCGCAGGCATTCCGTCTGGCTCGACCCACCCGCTGTACGACGTCCGCGAAGAAATCATCGACTTCTTCAGCCAGATGGGCTTTGAAGTGGACTTCGGCCGCGACATCGAAACCGACTGGTACAACTTCGAAGCATTGAACACTCCTCCCGACCACCCGTCCCGCGACATGCAGGACACCTTCTACGTGGACGACAAGGTGATGCTCCGTACCCACACCAGCGGCACCCAGATTCATTACATGGAAACCCACAAGCCGCCTTTCCGCATGATCGCTCCGGGCCACGTGTTCCGCGTCGATAACGATGCTACCCACGCCCCCATGTTCCAGCAGTGCGAAGGTCTGGTGGTAGACGAAAACATTTCCTTTGCAGACCTGAAGGGCGTCCTCCAGGTGTTCATGAACAAGCTCTTCGGTGAAGGCGTCAAGACCCGTTTCCGCCCCAGCTTCTTCCCCTTCACGGAACCTTCCGCTGAAATGGACGTGAGCTGCGTATTCTGCGGCGGCGAAGGCTGCCGTCGTTGCAAGGGCACCGGTTGGATGGAAATCGGTGGCTGCGGCTCCGTGGACCCCAACGTGTTCAAGAACTGCGGTATCGACGGTGAAAAGTACACCGGCTTTGCATTCGGCTTCGGTCTAGACCGTATCGCCATGCTCCGCCACGCTATCCCGGAAATCGGCTTGCTCACCGGCAACGACCAGCGTTTCCTGGACCAGTTCTAGTCCGAGCCAAAAGCTTTACAGGGCCTCGCCTTTGGCGAGGTCTTTTTTACGTACAAAATTACGAACAAGAGAGGCGGACCTTGCAAGGTCCGCCTTTCTTTAATAGTTTGCGATCTCGTTTAAGACGTCCAACAATTAGCGCTGCTTAAACCAGTAGCTAAGACCGATTTGGATACCGAAACGGTTTGAATCCACATTATCCAAATCAAAAACATTGGTCAAACCGTAGGTAATACGGCCATCAATGCCCAGACCGAACTTGAACACATAGCCCAAGCCTGCAGCGAAGTCTACGTTAAATCCACTGGCCTCATCTATGGATTCTGCATCGGTAGACCTACTTCCATATTCAACCCAGCTCAAGGTAGTCAGGTTAAGGCCCAGGTTAACACCCAGATCCATGAAGAAACCCGGAGTAAAATTCAGACGGGCCAGTACGGGGATACTCATGTCAACATACATGATGTATCTATGGTAGTTATCATAATCATCCACATCAAAGTCATATATGGCGTATTCAATACCTGCACCGGTATGAATGCCGAAATTTTCGTTAACCGGGAAGAGCATTTCGAAAGTGAAAGCATCACCGGTACCGATGTTACCATCGGCATCACCCATCAGGGAACCAACGATAAAAGCATCTCGGAGACCGAGACCCACAGCAAAGCTCTGCACGGCGGCAAAAGCAACGAAAGCAAGAACGATTAGTTTTTTCATGTTTCCTCCATATTTAATTTAAGGTGGAGCAAATATAAAAACTTATCCATAAAAAAAGGGCCACGAAAGAAAATCTTTCGCGGCCCATTATTGCTAAACAAACAGCTATGTTACTTTACACGATGGAAGTCATCTTCGACGCGGATGATATCGTCTTCGCCGGTGTATTCGCCCACCTGGATTTCGACGATGACCAGCGGAAGCTTGCCTTCGTTCTGCAGGCGGTGTACTTCGCCAACAGGAATGTAAGTAGATTCGTTGGGACGGACGTAGAACACCTTGTCGCCCACGGTGACGGTTGCGGTACCGCTGACTACGACCCAGTGTTCAGAACGGTGCAAATGCTTCTGCAGGGAGAGGCGCTTGCCCGGCTTCACCACGATACGCTTCATCTTGTAGCGTTCGGAGGATTCCAGCACGGAGTAGGTACCCCAGGGGCGGTTCACCGTCTGAGGCACGCTGATCAGGTCAGAGCCGCGGACTTTCAGTTCTTCCACCACCTGCTTTACCTTCTGGCTGCTGCTGAGAGGAGCAACGAGAAGTGCGTCGGGTGTATCCACGATGAGCATCTTGTCAAGGTCGATGGTTGCGATGGCACGCTGGGAACCCATGACCAGGGAGTTCTTGGAACCCACTGCAATGTGGCGGGGGTTTACGTTGTTACCATTTTCGTCGTGGGGATATTCGCCATAGAGGCTGTCGAAGGAACCGAGATCGCTCCAGCCGATATCGCTGGGAACCACCTTCACCTTGTCGGACTTTTCCATGACAGCGTAGTCGATGGAATTGGAAGGAATGGCCATCATGTCATCCATAGAAACGCGGATGGGTTCCTTTTCTTCAATGGCGGTATTGGCCAGAGCCTTCTTGGAAGCGGCCAAAATATCCGGAGAATGCTTCTGGAGTTCGTCGAGGAAGGTCTTTGCCTTGAAGCAGAAGATACCGGAATTCCAGTAGAAGTTACCTGCCAGCAAATACTTTTCGGCAGTGGCACGGTCCGGCTTTTCTACAAAACGCTTTACGTTTTCGCCATCGGCTTCGATGTAGCCGTAGCCAGTTTCGGGGCTGGTGGGAGTGATACCGAAAGTGACCAGGTTGCCTTCCTTGGCAAGTTCCTGGGCGCGGAGCAAAACAGCCTTGTATTCATCCTTCTTGCGGATCACATGGTCGGACGGAGAAACCAGGACGATTTCTTCGGGATCCAGGGTCAAGCAGGCCAGGGCGATGGCAGGGGCGGTATTACGGCCCACCGGTTCCAGCAGGAACTTGCCGCCCTTCTTGCCTTCGGCTTCCAGCTGGTCCTTAGCCAGGAAGAACTGGTCGGCGTTGGAAACGATGAACTGGGCTTCGCAGACTGCGGAGTTGGTCACCACGGTCTTGCGGAAGAGGGACTGTCCGTCAAAGAGCGGAGCAAACTGTTTCGGCATCAGGGAACGGCTTACGGGCCAGAGGCGAGTGCCGTTACCACCACAAAGGATAAGGTTGATCATTGAGTTACACCCTATAAATTAAACTTAGAGAATTATTACCGTCCCCACTGACCGCTGGACATCAACTGGATATTACGTCCAGTACTTGCAGCATTGTTAAGCAGAGCACCGGTCGGAGCAATCAAAGAAATGATACGGTTCCAGGTTGCAAGGCCAGAAGCGTCCACATAGACCACGTCATGAGAAGACAGGTTGAAGCGTTCTGCCATAGCAAGGGCCATGGCATTCTTGGCATTCAGCAGATAGACATCGATTGTCGTCTCATTGGAATTGCGAATCACATACACGGAACGGGAATCCGCATTCAAGGCATTCAGACCACCGGAAGAAGCCAAAGCTTCTACAAGGCTCAGCTTGCCATTGTTCACATCTACGGTTCCTACACGGCCAACTTCGCCAAGAACGTAAACCTTGTTGCTCTTCTGAGTTTCCTTCAGAGCGGGAACAAAGATCTGGTCACCGGGGCGGAGCAGAATCTTTTCAAGAGCTAGATTGTTCTGGAAAGCATCAAGATAGTTGATACTATAAACCTTGCCATCGCGGCGGAACTGCATGGCGGAAGGATCGGCATATTCATCAAATCCACCCACAAGGGAAATAGCGTCGGGCAAAGTCATGGGCTTTTCATCAAAGCCTACAGCACCGGGCTTGTTCACGGCGCCAGAAACAAAAGCCTTGCGACCATTGTAACCCGTCACACGCACGTCCACCTGGGGATCGTTCAAAATCTTATCGGAGAGGCGCTTTGTAATTTCTAAACGAAGTTCCTGTGCAGTCAAGCCAGCGACATTCAATTCACCGGCATAGGGGTAGAACAGCTTACCATCGGTAGTGACCTTCTGACCGGCAGGCTGGTACTGACCCATAGGAGAAGTCAGTTCCGGATGTTCCCAAACCACGATCTGGACCATATCCAGAGGTCCAATATGGTATTCCAGCTGAGGCAGGGAATCCACCATCAAATCCTTGAGATTGCCTGCGGCAGATTCTTCTTCAGCAGAGGCGGCGGCAACGTTTGCCTTGCCCAGATCGCCCTGATCAATGTAGTGAACACGAACGGTATAACCATTATACTCGGCAGAATCGCCAGGCAGAGCCATCTGCATCTGGGGACCAGCGGCGCATCCAGACAAGAGGGCAGCAGCAACACCGCAAAGTCCCAAACAAATCTTCTTCATAAATTCCTCACACCAGGCCTAGGCCTGGCCCTCACTCTGTTTAATTTTTTCGACCCAGTAGGGAGTCAGCTTGGAGATGTAATTCCATGCAAGAACAAATGCATTTTCCGGACGGCGATAGGGGTCAGGTACGTCGACCCTCATGTTTTCGCCATAACGGAAAACCTTGCCTTCCATAAAGGGATAGCGGGCAAGAATATCCATCTTCTGACCGTTTTCCATAGTTAGAATCAAGTCGGCCCACTTTACAATATCCAGGTTGATCTGACGTGCACGATGGGCACTCATATCTACACCATGTTCCAGGGCAATCTTCTGGCTGATTTCGTGAGCAGGGTGATCCACCAGGGCACCCAGACCAGCACTCATCACATTATAATCGGGGCCGAGTTCCTTCTTGAGAAGGTATTCGCCCGTGGGGCTACGGCAAATATTGCCGGTACATACAACAAGAATATTTTTCATCAGGTTAATAATAAAAAAATTAGGCCGATTACAATTCAAAAGCGAAGCCAAGATCCTTCAACAGAGGGTTCTTGGTGTCCTTTTCGCTGAGAAGCGGTTCAAAACCATTTCCCACAGGCCACTCGATTCCGATGGCCGGGTCATTCCAGAACAGACCGCCTTCATCCTTGGGATCATAAAGGCGTGTACATTTGTACACAAAGGTTGCAGTTTCACTCAAAACCACAAAACCGTGAGCAAAGCCTTCGGGAATGTAGAACTGGCGCTTGTTTTCGGCAGAAAGCACCACACCTTCGTACTTGCCGAAAGTGGGGCTGCCCTTGCGCAGGTCCACAGCCACGTCATAAACTTCACCTTCCAACACGCGGACAAGCTTGCCCTGGGGATTCTTTTTCTGGAAATGAAGGCCGCGAAGGACACCCTTCTTGGAGCGGGATTCATTATCCTGAACAAAAACCATATCAAGACCGGCTTCATCAAATTCGGCCTTGTTATAGGTCTCCATGAAGTAACCGCGATGATCACCATAGACGGTGGGTTCAACGATAGTTACGCCTTCAATACTGGTCTTTATAAAATTGAACTTTCCCATATGATTACCTAATATCTAATCTTTCCTTCGGCGACTTTACGCAGGTGCTGGCCATAGGGGCTCTTACCATATTTGGCAGCAGATTCCAGCAACTTGTCCTTGCTGATCCAGCTATTGATGTAGGCAATTTCTTCTATGGCGCTGATCTGGATGCCCTGGCGATTTTCCACCATACGAACAAAGTCTCCAGCCTCGATCAGGCTGTCCATGGTACCGGTATCCAGCCAGGCAAAACCGCGACCCAGCAACTTCACATCCAAGTCACCCTGATCCAGGTAGGTCTTGTTCAGGTCCGTAATTTCCAGTTCTCCGCGAGCGCTGGGTTTCTGGGACTTGGCATATTCGACCACGCGGTTGTCATAGAAATACAAGCCGGTAATGGCATAATTGCTCTTGGGTTCCTTGGGCTTTTCTTCTACAGAAATCACCTTTCCGGCTTCGTCAAATTCCACAACACCGAAACGTTCGGGATCATCCACATAGTAACCGAACACACTGGCGCGACCGTTCTGTTCGGCGTTCTTGACGGCAGCCTTCAGAAGGGGACTAAAGCCGTTGCCGTAGAAAATATTGTCGCCGAGAACCATGGCGCAGCAATCATTTCCAATAAATTCCTCACCCAGAATAAAAGCCTGGGCTAGGCCATCAGGGCTGGGCTGAACCTTATAGCTAAGGTTGAGACCCATCGAGGAACCATCACCCAACAGACGTTCAAAATTGGGAAGGTCCGTCGGAGTGGAAATAATCAAAATATCACGGATTCCCGCCAACATCAAAGTAGACAGCGGGTAATAGATCATGGGCTTGTCGTAAACAGGCAACAGCTGTTTCGAAGTCACCATAGTCAAGGGATAAAGTCTAGTACCGGAACCACCGGCGAGCACAATACCTTTCATTAGTATTTCCCGTACTTGTAGCCGTAACCTTCGGTGCGGCTATGTTCATACTTGTTAATGACAATAGAAGCATGAGCAGTACTGTTGCCCTTGAGGATCTGGCTCATACCTTCCTGAATGGCTTCAATAGAATGCCTATTGTATTCGATGACCATAACGATCTGGGCAGCCAGGCGGCAAGCCAGGGCAGCATCCGTCACCAGCATGATCGGCGGAGTATCCACAATCACCAGATCATACTCAGACTTAAATCGTTCAATCAAATCGGAATAATGCCTGGAGCCAAGAAGTTCAGCCGGGTTGGCAGGGACATTGCCGCAGGGGATCACAAACATGTTTTCCACTTCGGTGGGGTGAATAACTTCTTCCACCTGGACTTCACGGAGCAGCACCTGGGAAAGACCGTTGCCGCGCTTGATTCCGAATTCCTTATGGAGGCGACCCTTACGGAGATCCGCATCAATGAGCAAGACCTTCTTGCCCAGACCTGCAAACAAGGCTGCCAAGTTCACAGAAATAAAGCTCTTGCCTACGCCGGGAATCAGGCCGCTAACACCAATGACAGAACCATTATCGTCCATCATAGAGAATTCCAGGGAAGAACGGAGAGCACGGAGGGATTCCACGGCCACGTCGTCGGGTTCCACCACGGCCAGCGGTCTTGTGCCCTTGGTTCCCTGGGGATTGCCCTTGGGCACCTTTGCATAAACCGTAAAACCAGTTTCCTTTTCGATAAAGCTAGCGCTCTTTACACCGCTGCTGAACTTGGTCTTCAGAGAAATAATCAAGGTACCAAACAGGAAGCCAAGGAACAGGGCGACAGCAACAATCAGCTTGGGCTTGGGCTTAGTGGGTCTGAGAGCCTTTTCAGCAAAGTCCACAATACGCACGGAGCCCACTTCACCGGCAGAAACAAGACGCAGCTGCTGGATATTGTTCAGCATGGTGGTGTAGAGAATCTTGCTCTGTTCCACTTCGTTAGTCAGTTTTAGCACTTCCTGCTGAGTGGTGGGAAGTTTCTTTACCTGGCTGGCGGTTCCTGCCAGTTCACGCTTCAAGGCATCTTCCTGATCTTCCAGAGTCTTTACAGTAGGATGTTCAGAATGGAAAAGTCGAATCGCTTCCTGCTTACGCTGTTGCAAGGCAAGAATGTCCTGTTGCAACTTCATGCGGCGCTGAAGCACCAACTGAGTTTCTGCATTCACGTCTACAGAACCCACGCGGTTACGATAGGCGTTCAAGTTCATGAGAGAGGAATCCATCTGGGCCTTCACATCAGGCAGCTGCTTTTCCAGGAATTCCAACGTCTTCTGGGCTTCAGCATTACGTTCTTCCACATTCTGACGTAAATAAGAAGAGGCTACCTCATTCAATACGGCCATGCCACGATCCGGATAGATATCCTGATAGGTAAATTCCAGGATTCCAGTCTTTTTACCCTTTTCCTTTACGTCAAAGGCGCTACGGAACGAACTGATGGCATCGAGACGCTTACGCTTACGGACGACAAAACGCTGACCCGGGCGAACATCGCAGCTGATAATGCCAAATGCGGCAGAATCACCGGCATAGGGAAACTTGTAGGTATGGCCAGGTTCACCCGACAGAACAACTTTATCAAGGTGGTCATACAGGTCAAAACGACCAGTACTGTCCTTGATTTCCACTTCCCATTCCTTAATCTTGTCAGTCTTGGGGACGCTATCCCAGGGGACTTCAATCTGCGCAAGGTCAAGTCTGCCTTCCCTATGAAGAAGACGGTCCAGGAAATTCAAGGGTTCAGCCTCGTACTGCAGGCGCATCTTTTCGACAGCGGCACCCATCACCTGACGGCTACGAATCAACTCAATTTCTGTTTCGGCAGGAGAAGCGTTGGAGAAAAGGGCTCCAAGTCCACCCATCATACCCATAGAGTTCTTGCTGTTTTTCGATTCAATCTGAAGAAGAGCATCTACCTGGTAAACAGGCCTAATCCACAAGGAGACAAAGACACCTACAATGCCAGCAACCACTAAGCAAGGCAGCATGATATACCAATTTTTGGCAACATCCTTAAGCAATTCAGTCAAGTCGGTTTCTTCTTTCTTTTTCGATGCCATAAAGACCCTTATCTAGAACGAGTTTAAATTCACACCAATGAACTCAAATTTAAAAAATCAGACGTTCCCTCAAAAAACTATCTTTACTTTTATGACTGAAAAAGCCCCCGTTTCTTTAAAAGACTACTTGACTAAAGCCGATTCCGATGTATCATCTGAAGCCCTGCTGGAAAACTTTCTGGCCTGGGCTGATGCCAAGGGTACTACGCTGTACCCCGCCCAGGAAGAGGCAATCCTTGAACTTTTAGACGGGAAAAACGTTATTCTAAATACGCCTACGGGTTCAGGAAAATCCATGGTAGCCCTGGCGCTCCATTTTGACAGTCTGGCCCACGGCCGACGCAGCGTCTACACCTGCCCCATCAAGGCCCTGGTCAACGAAAAGTGGATGGCACTCTGCAAGGAGTTCGGCCCCGAGAACGTTGGACTTTCTACAGGCGACGCCACCGTAAACCGCGACGCTCCCATCATTTGCTGTACTGCAGAAATTCTTGCCAACATGGCCCTCTGCGAAGGGGAACAGTCCACCATTTCTGACGTGGTCATGGACGAATTCCATTACTATTCCGACAAGGAACGCGGTGTCGCCTGGCAGGTTCCTCTTTTAACCATGCCCAACACCCGCTTTTTGCTCATGAGCGCCACCGTAGGCGCCACAGAATTTTTCGAAAAGGAAATGACCAAGCATACGGGCAAGGAATCCGTCACCGTTCGCTCCACCCAGCGCCCCGTACCCCTGGATTTTACCTACTCCGAAACCGAAATTTCCAACACAGTTCAGCGACTGATCAACGAAGGGAAGGGCCCTGTTTACGTGGTTCACTTTACCCAGGCCGCAGCCGCTACCAACGCCCAGAACTTCATGAGTCTGGACCTTTGCACCAAGGAAGAAAAGGTGGCCATTAACGAGGCCATCAAGGAAATGCGTTTCAGCAGTCCTTACGGCCCCGAAGTAAAACGTTGGCTGAAGCAGGGCATTGGCATCCACCATGCGGGTCTACTTCCCAAGTACCGCATCCTGTGTGAAAAACTGGCCCAAAAAGGTCTGCTGAAGGTCATCTGCGGAACAGACACTCTTGGCGTAGGCGTGAACGTTCCCATTCGTTCCGTGCTGTTCACCCAGCTTTGCAAATATAGCGGCGACAAGACCGCTATTCTAACCGCTAGAGACTTCCACCAGATTGCAGGCCGCGCAGGCCGCAAGGGTTTTGACGACATCGGTTACGTTGTGGCCCAGGCCCCGGAACACGTCATCGAAAATCTGAAACTGGAAGCCAAGACAAAACAGACCGGCAAGAAATTCCAGAAGAAGAAACCGCCCGAACACGGCTACGTTCCCTTCGACAAGAACACCTACGAACGTTTGATCCAGGCCCAGCCGGAACCGCTGACCTCCAGTTTCCACGTCAGCCATGGCATGCTCTTGAACATTCTCAGCCGTCCCACCGACGGTTGCAAGGCCATGCGCAACCTGATCAAGGACTGTCACGAAACGGCCGCCAGCAAAAAGCAGTTGAGCAAGCGCGCCTTCCAGCTTTTCCGTGGTCTGGTAGAAGGCCATATTATCGAATTTGCCCCGCAAGTGGCACCGGGCTACAGCAAACTTCGCGTGAACATGGATCTGCAAGATGACTTTTCCATGAACCAGCCCCTTTCACTTTATCTACTGGATACCTTGCCCAAGCTGGATCGTGAAAGCCCCGAATACGCACTGGACGTCATTACTTTATGCGAAAGCATCGTTGAAAATCCCGAAGCCATTCTCCGCATCCAGATGAACAAGGCCAAGAACGCCCGCATGGAAGAACTGAAGGCCCAGGGCATGGAATTCAACCAGCGCATGGAAGAATTGGAAAAGGTGGAATACCCCAAGCCGTTGCGGGATTTCATTTACGACACCTACAATAACTTTGCCGAAACCCACCCCTGGGTAGACGTAAATGTGGAACCCAAGTCTATTGTCCGCGAGATGTTCGAAAACTTCAGCACCTTCAGCGGTTACATCAAGCAGTATGGTTTGCAGCGCATGGAAGCCATCTTGCTCCGACACCTGAACGGGGTTTACAAGGTGTTGGCCCAGACCGTTCCCGACAGCTACAAGAACGAGGAACTCCACGACATGGAAGAATTCCTGGGCGATATGATCCGCAGAACGGACAGCAGCCTGTTGGAAGAATGGGAAAAGATGGCCCACCCCGAAGACTACCAGAAACGTATGGACGATGCAGGCGCCACCGAAATGGAAACCGCCTTCGGTGCCGACAAGGTGGCCGCAGACATTACCTACGACAAGAAGCGCTTTATCAACATGGTCCGCCAGCGCATTTTCCAGCTCATGAGTGCATTGCAGAAGCAGGCTTTTGGCGACGTATTGGATATGTTGGCAGACGACCTTGCAGAAGGCCAAATGCTAGTGGATGGCGAAGGCAAACCCTGGACCGAAAACCGTCTGATGGAAATCATGGCAGCCTACATTGCAGAACACCACAAGTTCCGCCTGGATGTGGAAGGACGTTCCGTACACCACACCATCATTACCTACGAAGGCGAAATCATGCACGTCCAGCAGATGCTTCAGGACGAAGAAGATTTCAATGACTGGAGTATTGACTTCAAGATTGATCTAAAGGAATGCCGTGAGGCAGGCATGCCCCTCCTGAACATGGTCCGCATCGGGGAAGTCTAAAACATCGCGCCGGCGCCTAGCAGTCTTTCACGCAGCGGATAGCAAAGGCGTCGGTCTTGTAGGTATAATCGGCACCGATCTTTCCGCCACGAAATGAAATGCTGCGATATCTAGCATATTCATTTCCCATGCTGGTGGAAGTCCAGTAATAGGCAGACTTGTTCAAGTCATAAAAGTAACCCATGCTATAGCGGCCGCCAGAAGGTATGGAAGCAAAACCTACGCTATCCTTGCCCACCACGGAGCCGTAGCATTCTTCCCAGTACTCGGAAGACTTTAGCATGGTTCCCGGCAGACCGTCCTGCAAGCTTCTGCAAAATTCGCACAGTTCATGCCATTCTTCTTCAGAAGGGATGTGCCAACCTTCGGGTGCGATTCCGCGGAACCTGCCCGACGTAATCAGCGATTCCCCTTCAGCGCCCAATTCGTCTTCGTTATAGCGGGGGCTTAAATTCATGGCGGCGGCCCAGGTATAAAGTCTACCGAACTTGCCCACATTTTTTTCCACCTCGCCGTAGGCGTAACTTCCCACATCGTCGTCGGCGGCACCGCCCTTACTCACATAACGAAGGTTTTCCGCCATCCAGATTTGGTTTCCGATTTTTACCGTACTGTAGATTTCACCGTCACGTTCGTCAACTAAGGAACCATAATCGAATTTCACGCCGTTTTTCATCAAGTATGCGGCATGCCCTTCGTCTTTTACAGTTTTTGTAAATTCAGTACGGTTAAAAAACATAATTTACACCCTATTCTTTACACTATTTGAAATCTTTTCATTTCTTTTCCAATTGGACGTCCCCTATACGCAAAACCCATGCCAAGGGAGGAGAAAGACTAGAGTGAAGAGTGAACAGTGAAGAGTGAAGAGTGAAGAGGAATTATGAGACACAAAAGAAGTATGCTGAGCGGACTGTCATTCTGAACTCGTTTCAGAATCCCATGAATGCATGAGACCCTGAGCGCCCACAGGGCGACGCAAGGCGCCATCGGCGCGATTATGATAATTCGTATCTCGTATCTGATATCTCATATCCTATATCTGGTATCCAATGTCTCGCGGTTCTGGGGTGGGGACGCTGATGGGGTCCGTCTAATTTTTTTATATTTAGGCCATGACCGCAGAAGAACTTTACAACCGTCTTAAGAGTATCCAGCCTGGCGCTGTCCTTTGCACCTATTCCATGGAAAAAGTGGAACAGATGCTTCCCATCATCAACGAAATCAACGAACTGAAGAAGGAACGTGACGCCGTCATTCTCGCCCACAGTTACGTTGCCCCGGAAATCATCCTGGGTGTTGCCGACTACGACGGCGACAGTTTCAAGCTGAGCCAGGACGCCACCAAGGTGGAAGCAAAGACCATCGTCTTCTCCGCAGTCCGTTTCATGGGTGAAACCGCAAAGATTCTGAACCCCACCAAGGACGTCTTGATTCCCGGACCCCTTACCGGCTGTAGCCTGGCCGACTCCATTACCGGAGCCGAAGTCCGCGCCCTCCGCGAAAAGTATCCGGACCACACCTTCGTCTGCTACATCAACACCACCGCCGACGTAAAGGCAAACTGCGACGTTTGCGTCACCAGTTCCAACGTGATGAAGATCGTAAGCAGCCTCGAAAACGACAAGATTGTGTTCGTACCCGATGGACTCATGGGCCAGAACCTGATCGAAGAAATGAAGAAGCGCAACATCAAGAAGGAAATCGTGCTCCACAGCGGTTGCTGCTACGTGCACGAAACCTACGATTCCGAACTGATCAACTTCTTCCGTAGCCAGAATCCGGGCCTGAAGGTGGTGAGCCACCCCGAATGCCATCCGGGCGTAGCACTTCTCAGCGATTACGTGGGCAGCACCGGTCAGATGGTCACCTACATCAAGGACCAGCCCGAAGGCACCCCGTTCCTGCTCCTTACCGAATGCGGTCTCAATGCCCGTATGCAGTACGAGTTCCCCAACAAGCGCTTTATCGGCAGCTGCAGCATGTGTAAGTACATGAAGTCCAACTCCCTGGAAAACATCCTGGAAACCCTCCGTCATCCGGAAGCAGCCCAGCATGTGGAACTGGACGAAGCCACCCGCGTCGCCGCCAAGAAGTGTATCGACGCCATGTTCTACTACGCAGCGAAATAGTTGGAAGTTGGAAGTAGACAGTAGACTGTAGACTGTTTACTGGGGTAGAGTTATGCGAGGTGCCAAACTTTAACTCATTGCTCACCTCTCACAGCCCATCGCTTTTTGAGGAAATTGATGAAGAAGTTTCTTTTTGTTCTGATTGCCGTGCTCGGTATGCTGTTTTCTCAGGCAGCTGCCGACGAGGGATACTGGCCCAAGTCCTACTTTGCAGAAGTAGGTTTCGGCATTATTGCATCTAAGGGCGACTTTAACGAAAGGTCGACTGCAATCACAGATACCGCAGGCAAAAAAGGTCTCATTCACCAGCCCGCCCTGGATTTTCTGGCAACACCCGACCTTACCATCGGTGCCAACATCGCCCAGTTCACCCTAGCCCTGAATTTCCAGTATTGGACATCCAACCAGACCTTAGCCGGTTTTTCCGATGAATCCTACACGGCAGATTCCCGCATTTGGCGTCTCGGCTTTGAATTTACATACAACTTATTCTGGCCCGACTATTTCCAGATCGGCCTCGGCGGCGGTTACTCCTACACAAGCATCAACACTAAAAATTCTGTCTACTTCCAGGATGGAGGCATCCAGAGTTCTGAACTGATGGGTTCTGCAGTAGGCTTTATCGCCAACCTCCATTACTACTTTACAGACCAGCTTTCCATGGTTCCGGCAATCAAGGTTTACGAAAACTGGTTCAAGAACGCATACAGCGGAAGAACCGACAATTGCGATCTGGATCCGTACCTGTGGCAGACCTTCGTGCTGGCCTCTGTCAGTCTGCAGTATACCTTCTAGACAATACATCAACCTCGGACTTTTACATTTAGAGGCCGTGCAAAAAAGGTCGTCAATTTCTATCTTTGGCGACCATGAAAACAATCTCTAGAATCGCTTTCGCTTTCAGCTGCCTCGCAGCAACCGCCAACACATTTGCCATGGACGCCAAGGGCTGGGCCTCCACCTACGAATCCATGGCCGCCTTCGAAGACAAGGGCGTACTCAACGAGTATTACAACAACCGCCCCGGCTATGTAAAGCCCATTATCGACAATCTGGGCAATGTGCTGAACAGCAACTGGTATGTAAGCGCAAACGTTCCCCAGAGTCTGACATTTGAAGTGGGCATGCCCTTCTCCATCGTCCCTATCGGAGATGATGACAGAAAATTCTCCGAAACCTTTGACATCTACGGAACTCCCATGGCCTTCGATGTCCCCACCATTTTCGGCGAACACGGCAATCCCCAGGAAAACACCGGCCTAGTTTACGGTAACGAGACCTTGAACGGTCTGGGAGTTTTCACTTACCCCTATCTGCAAGTTGCAGGTAGTTTCTACCACGCACGCGTTATCCTGCGCGGTATGTTCCTGCCCAGCATCAGCAACCTGACCAAGTTCAATCTTTTCGGTTTCGGTCTGCAGTATAGTTTCGGTCACCTGTTCCAGTATATGTTGCCTCCCGCAGCCCAGGGCCTTGACGTAAGCTTTGTCTTCGGCTACAGCACCAGCGGCATCGGCTACCGCCCCGACGAATACAAGGGCTCTCTCGATCTGGATGTTTCCGCCACCACGTTTGACGTTGTCATTGGCTATAAGCCCATCAACTTTATCGAAGTGATGATGACCTTGGGTTACCAGAGCGCCACCATGAAGTCTTCTGGCCACATGTACCAGGTTGCCGGAACAGATCCCTTCACCGGCGCTGAAATCGAAACCAACGTTATTAACCCCAACATTTCTGTAGACGGCAATAACGGTTTCAAGTTCGGCCTGGCCGTGGCCTTCCAGTTCGGTAGTTCCTTCCACCCGGTTCTCGGATTCGATTACGCCGGCAAGTCCAGCTACACAACCAACGTACTTTACTTCCGTCAGCAGTTGGGTCACGACAAGACCCCCGACGAAATCGCAAAGGAAAAGGGTTACGTTCGCGGCGCCGTGAACGAAAAGGAAGAATCCAAGGTTGAATCAGTCCAGGAAGAAGCTCAGGATTCCTACAATGAAATGAATGACTCTGCAGAACAGATTTCCAACGAAGAACCTGTCGCAGATAATTCCAACGACGATTTCGACTCCCCGTCTTACGACGATTAATCAAATAAAACAAAAAGGCACAAGATGATTACTTTCCTAATTGGCGTTGCTATCCTTATTGGCGGCTACTTCACTTACGGCAAGTTCGTAGAACACGTGTTCGGCCCCGACGACCGCAAGACTCCCGCCACCGAAAATCCCGATGGTGTGGACCGTCTGGTTCTCCCCCACTGGAAGAATATGCTGATCCAGCTTTTGAACATTGCCGGTATCGGTCCTGTGATTGGCGTGATTCTGGGCATCAAGTTCGGCGCCATCGTCTTCATCTTGCTGCCTCTGGGAAACGTGCTGGGCGGAGCCGTACACGATTACTTTAGCGGTATGGTCAGCATGCGCAACAACGGTTACAACGTGCCGGCCCTTTCCCGCAAGTTCATGGGCAAGGGTCCTTCCAAGGTGGTAATGACCTTGATTTCCGTAGCCCTGATTTTGGTGGGCGCCGTATTCACCAACACCCCCGCCCAGCTGATCAACACCCCCATCCTCGTCGGTAACGCCGTATCCCCCACCCTGTTCTGGATTGCGGTGGCCTGCATTTTCGTTTACTACTTCCTCAGCACATTCTTCCCCATCGACAAGATTATCGGGCGTATCTACCCGGTGTTCGGCGGTTTGCTGATTTTAGCCTCTCTCGCCATTCTCGTGGGCATCGCCCCCAACCTGAACGTACTTGACGAAATCAACTTCAACGACTTCGGCAGCAACTTTACGCAACATCCGGCTCACCAGCCCATCTTGCCCATGCTGTTCGTAACCATCGCCTGCGGCATCATCAGCGGATTCCATAGTACCCAGAGTCCTCTGGTGGCACGTACCGAATTTACCGAAAAGACCGGCCGTCAGACATTCTACGGTATGATGATTCTGGAAGGTCTCATCGGTATGATCTGGGCTGCCGGCGGTATGTTCATCTATCACCTCCATCCGGAACTGATTACTGGCGCCAGCGGCGTCAAGGTCTTGAGCACCCTGGTTTCTACCGTGCTGCCCTTCGCCCCCATTTCTGTACTGGTCGTGGTTGGCGTGATTGTACTTGCCATTACCAGTGGCGACACGAGCCTCCGCAGCCTCCGTCTGACCATTGCAGAACTTCTGCACATTGATCAGACTTCCGCCAAGAACCGTTTGTTCTTGACCGTTCCCATGTTCGCCATCTGCCTTGCCATTATCTTCTGGAGCAATCTGGACAAGGAAGGTTTCAACATCCTGTGGAACTACTTCAGTTGGAGTAACCAGCTCATGGCCGTCTGCAGCCTCTGCGTTACCGTGGTCTACCTTCGCTGCAAGAAAAAGAATTTCTGGATTGCACTTCTGCCCTGCATGTTCATGACTTTCATTACCGCAGATTATATCCTCTGGGTCAGCCCCACCAACTTGAAGGGAGCTCCCGTAGGTTTCGGTCTGGACTATAACACCGCAAGAGTCATGGCCGTATTCGTAGCCATCGCCCTGGGCGTTTGGCTGGTCCGTCGCGGCAAGGAACTTTCCAGGAGGAACGAATTCGACCCCGACAAGTGGGACCACGAACTGGACAAGAAGAATAACTTCAATCCGCAGTTGCGCAGAAAACAAAAGTAAGCAAACCTAAGTAAAGAGCCATGAGCTATGAGCAGCGAGCTTAAAGCGGAAAGGTTTAAGCGGAAAGAGAAACTTTAAACTTTAACCTTTAAACTTTAAACTTTAAACTATGCAAATCCAGGGGACCATTAAATCCATCACATTCCACAGTCCGCAGAATGGCTTTACCGTTTTGCGCCTTAATGAGGCGGAATCCAAGAAGGTGGTAGTGGTCACGGGAACCCTCCCGGAACTGAACGTAGGCGAGAATATAAAGTTCGAAGGAGAATGGGGACGTCACCCCAAGTTCGGCACACAGTTCAAGTGTACATCCTTTGAACTCATCGCCATGGCCGACGACAGCGACGTGGTGGCCTACCTGGGTAGCGGACTTTGCCAGGGTATCGGTCCCAAGACCGCGCAGAACATCTATGATGTTTTTGGCGAAGAAACTTTCGACGTTTTAGACAACGATCCAGACCGTTTTCGCAGCGTAAAAATTAAAGGTCTGCCCAAGGCCAAGGTGGAACTTTTCCTGGCCCGCTGGCAAGAGGCACGCCACAGCCGCGAAACCATGATGTTCCTGTACAGCCACGGCATCGTAGGAAGCATCGCCAAAAAACTCTGGACCCGATTCGGCCAGGGGACTGTCCCCAAGATCCGCGACAATCCCTACATGCTCTGCGAGGAAGTTTTCGGCATCGGCTTTTTAAAGGCTGACGAAATCGCCATGAAGCTGGGGCTCCCCAAGGACAGTCCCACCCGTATGCAGGAAGCCTTGCTGTACACCCTGCAGGATGCCTCCATGGGAGACGGCCACGTATTCCTCCCTAGGGAACAGTTGCTGAGCCGCGCCATCAAAAATCTGCGAATTGACATTTACGATGAGGATTCCGTAAACCGTCTTATTGACCAGTTCGACATCCTCTGCGGCAACGAAAGAATCAGACGTATAAACGACGACTGTTTCCACCCCCTCCTATTTAACGCCGAGCAGCGAATTGCAGACAACATCAAATTCCGTTTATGCAATACCGCCTACGAAGCCATCGGCGAAGAATTCGCCAACAGGGAATTACGGGACTGGGAAAGGGCACAGAAATTTTCTTTTGACCCCATTCAGCGCGACGCCATTATCCAGGCCCTGAGCCACAGGATGTTCATCATCACGGGCGGACCCGGCACCGGTAAGACCACCATTCTAAAGGGCATCCTCCATCTGGCCAGAAAGCTGGGCGACAACATCCTGCTTGCCGCCCCCACGGGCCGTGCCGCCAAGCGCATGGGCGAATGCTGTGGCGAAAAGGCAAGCACCATCCACCGCCTTCTGGAAATGGATCCGGTTTCCAAGAAATTCTCGAAAAACGGTTTGAACCAGCTGGATTGTAACCTGCTGGTCATTGACGAATTCAGTATGGTGGATACCTGGCTTGCCGCCTCTCTGTTAGACGCAATCCCCATGAAGGCCCGCATCGTCATTGTTGGCGACGCCGACCAGTTGCCAAGTGTCGGACCTGGCAACGTATTGAACGATTTACTCAGCAGCCCCGGCTTCCCCCATATCCGTCTGCAGCACATTTTCCGTCAGGCCAGCGACAACGACATCGCCGAAAAGGCAAGCAAGATTAACCAGGGAATCACCCCCACTCCCCTTGACGGCCCCAACTTTCACTTTGTCCCCTTCGAGACTCCCGAAGAATGCAAGGCCCATCTGGAGCAGTTAATCTCCACCGGCATCAAGAGCAAACTGGACATCAATCTCACCGAGCAGATGCAGGTCCTGGTACCTATGCGCAAGGGTCCCCTTGGTATTTTCGAGTTGAACCCCTTCCTGCAAGGTTTGCTGAACCCCAATGTTCCCCGCCACAAGATGATGGGCGTCGAATGGAGCCAGGGCGATCGCGTCATGCAGGTGAAGAACAACTACGAAAAGAACGTCTTTAACGGCGACGTCGGTACAATCTGGCGCGTGGACGCGGTCAACAAGAAGATTACCGTTTTCTACGACGACAAGACCGTAGACTACGAAGACGACGAGTTGGAAGAACTGACCCTAGCCTACGCCTGCACCATCCACAAGAGCCAGGGCAGCGAATACCCGGCAGTCATCGTGGTACTGGATTCCAGCCATTACGTTATGCTCCAGCGGAACCTGATCTACACGGCCATTACCCGTGCCAAGGGCCATGTGTGGATTCTCTCGGCACCCGGTTCCCTACACCAGGCCATACGTACCATCCGTAACGCCCGCCGCTTTACCCGTCTTACCGAAAGGCTGGCTACAGGATTCTAATTTCGGGGTTAAACGAACCAAATTCCCTCAAAAAACGCTTTTTCGCCTACCATTTGACGTTGTAAGAATCAAAAAACTTTTTTCTTGAACTACATTTTGCGCGGAAATGCTTTTTACAGTGCTTACATACACAGTGGTTTCACTCCTGGCAGTGTTCTGCCTTTTTTACGCATGGCTCGAAGTGCGCTTTTTCCGCGCGCTGGGTTCTGTGCGTAAGGGCGACTCCGATGTGGAACCCGCTCCAAAGGTAAGCATCCTCATTGCGGCCCGAAACGAAGAAGAAGGGATCCGCGAAACTCTTGAATCGGTCATGAAGCAGGATTACCGCGGTTTTTGGGAAGTCTGGGTCGCCGATGACCGCAGCACAGACAGGACTCCCAAAATCCTGGCCGAGTACGTCGACAAATACCCCGACAGGTTCCATGTCCTGACCATCAAGGACATTCCCGAGGGAGTCAGCCCCAAGAAGCACGCCCTGAGCCTGATGATCGAGGCCTGCAACGGCGAAATTCTCTGCCTGACCGACGCCGACTGCATCGTAAAGCCCACCTGGGTCACAGGCATCGTCGCCGAATTCGAACCCGGCATTGAACTGGTAGCAGGTCACTCCTACATTCCCACGGTCAAGGGTAAGTCTAGCGTTCTAATCTGTATGCAGGCCGTAGAGACTCTTATATATAGAGTGGCAGGAACCGCAGGCTTGGCCATGCACCTGCCCCTGACCAGTACCGGTAACAACCTGGCCTACCGCAAGAGTTTTTTCAAGAGCGTCAAGGGCTTCGAAAACGTCATCAAGATCCAGAGCGGCGACGACGACCTGCTGATGCAGAAACTGGCAGCCGACCGCCCCTGGGCCATGCGCTACTGTATCAACGAAGCCACCTTCGTTACGACTAACGGCAAGGAAACCCTGAAGGAACTTTGGGAACAGCGCAAACGCTGGGCCTCCAAGACCATATATTACACACCGAAAATCGTTTTCGTACTGAGCATGGTGTTCCTGTTCCTGCTGATGGAATGCATCGGGGCGGCCCTTTCACCGTTCAGCTTTACAATTTTCCTGGCCACAGCGATAACATTCGTCGTCAAGTGCGCAGGTGACCTGATTTTAATACTCCGGGGGCTAAGAATCTTTAGGCAGGAACACTTGATCAAATGGTGTATCCCGGTGGAGTTCATCCACGCCCCCTTCACCGTTCTGGCCGTACTCTTCGGCCTCTTCGGACGCTTCAAATGGAAGTAATCTATGGCAACAGCAAAGGCAACTGATACTACTGCGGCAAAGGCTACAAAAACTGCAAAGGCAGCTAAGCCCGCCACAAAAGCAAAGAAATCTGCAGTCCCCGTCGAAGGGAAGACTCTCATTATTGCAGAAAAGCCCAGCGTCGCCCTGGACTTGGTCAAGGTCCTAGGCCAGAAAAACTTCACCAAGGGAAACGGCGTCTACGAAAGTGACACCACCATCGTCAGTCACGCCATCGGCCATTTGGTTGAAATCGCCGACCCCAAGGAAATCGACGAGCGTTACAAGAAGTGGGAAATGAGCACCCTCCCCATGTTGCCGGAGAAGTTCCCCCTTTCTGCCAACCCCACCACCAAGAGCCAGCTTTCCATCCTGAGCAAGCTGATCAAGCGCAAGGACGTAACCACCCTCGTAAACGCTTGCGATGCTGGCCGCGAAGGTGAATTGATATTCTTCTACATCCTGGACTACGTGCTGAAGGGCAAGTTCACAGGCAAGACCATCAAGCGCCTGTGGATGCAGAGTATGACCCCCGCCGCCATCCAGGAAGCCTTTGACAACATGCGCGACGGCGCCGACATGGAAAACCTGAAGGCCGCCGCCATCTGCCGTAGCGAAGCCGACTGGCTCATCGGCATGAACGGCAGCCGCGGTCTTACCGCCTACAACAGTTCCATGGGCGGTTTCCAGATTACCCCCTGCGGCCGTGTGCAGACCCCCACCCTCGCCATCATCGTGAACCGCGAAGAAGAACGCCACCAGTTCGTCCCCAAGAAGTTCTGGACCATCGAGGCCAACTTCGACAACAGCGGCAACAACTATCAGGGCAAGTGGTTTACCCCCAACGGCGACAGCAAGCAGAAACAGATTTTTGACGAAGCCAAGGTCCAGGAAATCCTTTCCAAGTGCAAGGGCAAGACTGGTACTATCGAAGAGACCACCGCACCCAGTTTCCAGAAGTGCGGCCCCCTGTACGACCTGACTACCCTCCAGCGCGAAGCCAACAACCGTTTCGGCTTTAGCGCCAAGACAACCCTTTCAATCGCCCAGGCCCTCTATGAACGCCACAAGGCAACCACCTACCCCCGTACCGACAGCAAGCACTTGCCCGAAGACTACGTAGGTCCCGTCAAGGCTACCCTCGGAAAAATTACAGGTTCCCTGTCCACTTTCGCACAGACCGCCCTCAACAACAACTGGGTCGTAAAGACACCCAAGGTTTTCGACAACAAGAAGATCTCGGACCACTTTGCCATTATCCCCACAGGCATCATGCCCACAGACCTGAGCGAAGCGGAACAGAAAGTGTTCAACATGATCTGTCAGCGTTTTATCGCTGTCTTCTACCCGCCTGCAAAATACCTGAACACCACCCGCGTGACCACCGTCGAAAACGAGACCTTCATTACCGAAGGCAAGATCCTGGTGGAACCCGGTTTCAAGGCCGTGTACGGCAAGGATGCAGACGACGAAGCCAACATCCCGCAGCTGAAGGGCGACAAGGCCAAGACCGTTGAAATCGAAGCCAAGGAAGACTTTACCAAGCCTCCTGCCCACTACACCGAAAGTACCCTCCTCTCCATGATGGAAAGTGCCGGTAAACTGGTGGAAGACGAAGAACTCCGCGACGCCATGAAGGAACGGGGTCTTGGCACTCCTGCCACCCGCGCAGCCATTATCGAAAAGCTAGTCACCGACAAGTACGTGGTCCGCGACGGCAAGGACATGATCGCTACGGCCAAGGCCTTCGACCTGATCAAGGTATTAAAGGCTATGGATATTGAGGCCCTCACAAGTCCAGAGCTAACTGGTGAGTGGGAATATAAGATGGAGCAGATCGAGAAGGGCAAGGAAACCCGAGAGAACTTCATGAACGGCATTGTAGAAATGACCCGCACCATGGTGAAGAACATCAAGGGCTTCAAGGAAGAAAGCACTACAGGCGAAGCAAGTTTCAGCCCGGTGAACGGCAAGAAGGTTTTCGAGACCGTCAGCCGATACACCACCGAAGATGGAATCGTCATCCGCAAGATGATCGGCGGCAAGAGACTTTCCAACGAAGAAATCGTGGAACTCCTGACCAACCACAAGATTGGTCCCCTTACCGGATTCCGCAGCAAGAAGGGCGTAGAATTTTCTGCCGTAGTTATCATCAACGACCAGAACAAAATCGAGTTCGTCTTCGATGATAACAAGGAAGGATCCGAAATTGAATTGGGCCAGCAGGTAGGCAACTCTCCGCTGGACAACTCCGCTGTGTACGAAACCATGACCGGTTACGTCAGCGATAGCTATGTAAAGAAGGAACCTAGCGGCCTGCAGCTGCCCAAGATTCTTCTCGGCAAGGAAATTCCCCTGGAACAGATCCAGAAGATGCTCTCCGGAACCGAAGTGAAGACCGAACTGATCAAGGGTTTCCGCAGCAACAAGACACACCGCACCTTTGACGCTTTCCTCTACATCGACAAGAAAGGCAAGTTAAAGTTTGACTTCCCGCCCAGAGAATTCAAGCCTCGCCGTTGGGGCGCCAAGAAGGCCTCCGCAAGCAAGAGCTCCGATGAAGATTATGTTCCGTAATGGATCGGCAAGTTCCTTACCTTAAAGGGTAACGAGCAAGTCGAGAGGTGTATGGATTTTGAAATTTAGAACAGCAGTCTTTATTGTATCAAGCGCATTCTGTGCCGTTTTCGCACAGCCGGTGCCGTCTGCCCTAGACAGTGCCGTCATGCAGGTTTCCCCGGACACGTCCCAGGATATTGTCCTGCAGGACCTTTCTGCCATGGCCGCCAAGGCCGCCGCAGATTCCGTTACCGTCAACGAGTCCGTCGCAAGTACCGGAACCGACGCAGAATCCACAGCAGGCACCACCTCCGCAGGCGCCGTCTCCGCAGAATCAGCCCCTGAATCTGCCGCAGAGCCCACTGCAACCGCAGCCACCGCAACAGAGTCCATCCAGGACACCGCAGCGGTCCCAAACCCCTACGACCTTCCCGACGCCTTGATGCCCCTATGGAATTCCATGAGCATCAAGCAAAAGGCCGCCCAGATGGTCATGGTCTATATGACCCCCGCCAGCTTCATGATCAATAATGAATTCGGCGGTATCCTTGTAATGCGCAGTCACCTTAAGGATCTGGAAAAATTCAAGGATGTCATCAGCACCATCAACGACAGCCTCGCAATCCCCCCCGTCGTCGCCGTAGACCAGGAAGGCGGACGAGTAAACCGCATCTCCAGCATCTCGCCCCAGTGGGCAAGAACTCCCAGCGCTAAGGCCATGAGAAAAATGGAGGCGGACTCTATCCAGCAACTGGCTCAGCAAATCGGAAACGTGCTGAAGGAAGCGGGAATCAACATGAATCTGGCTCCCGTCCTGGACCCGGCAAAAGACAGCCGAGGCAAGCGTTCCTTCATGGAAGAATCGGACCGCAGCTGGGGCGAAGACACCACCAATGCCTACAAGGTCCGCGCCTTCGTAAAGGGCATGGCCCAGAGCGGCATCGTCTGCGTTTCCAAGCATTTTCCCGGTTATGATTCCTGGACAAATAGCGACCACCAGATCGCCATCAGCACCACTCCCAAAAAGTCAATCAAGAAAAACGTCGCATTTTTCAACGCCCTCGCCGCAGACATTCCCATCACCATGATGAGCAGCGTCCGCTTTGTCCGCGTGTCAAACCGCCCTGCCGTTTTCGAGCCCAAGATTATTTCGCTGGCCCGTCGCATGTCACCAGAAACAGTCATCCTCACCGACGACCTGTGGGGCGTTTCACTCCGCGCCTGGATCAGTGGGACCGAACGAGTCACCAGCAAAAACTACCCCTCTAAGGATTTCAAGAAACTTGTGCAGACAGCCCTCACTGCAGGCAACGACATGTTCATGATTACCTATCCCCAGAAAGCAGTGGAAATGGTAAAAATCCTTACGGCCATGTCCAATCAGAACGCCAAGTACAAACAGAGAATCGAAGAGTCCTGCGCCCGTATTCTTAAAATGAAATACCGCGCCGGCATTCTAAAGTAAGCGCGACGCGGTTATCAAAAAATTAGAACATCACTTCTGCTTCAGCCTTGGTAATGTTCTTCACTTCCTTCCGGATTTTTTCAGGACCTGCTTTCTGCAGGCACAGCTTCAGCAATTCCGCAGCAGCCATGGCATCTGCCAGCGCCCGGTGGTGATTAAAGTCCGGAAGATTCAAACTCATGATCAGGTTGTGCAGGCTGTAACTCCCCTGCCCCGGAAAATATCGACGGGTCAACTTTACAGTGCAAAGCCTGGGCGGATCAATCTTGACGCAACAACGACGCAATTCAGCCCGCAAAAAACGGCAGTCGAACTGAACATTGTGCGCCACGAAAATGCGGCCCTGCAAAAGTTCGGCAACTTCCTCGGCAACAGAAGCAAACTGCGGCTGCCCCTGAACCATCTCGTCGGTAATTCCGGTTAAGTTCTGCACAAAAGGCTGTATGGGCATTCCCGGATCCAGCAAGACCTGGTACGTCTTCACCACCTCGAAATCATCCAGCAGAACAATCCCGATTTCTGTAATGCGACCATTTTCCGGCGTACCGCCGGTGGTCTCCAAATCCACAACAGCAAACTTCATGAGTCTACTTTACAGGAATTTCAAATTCAATGGTTTCGCGACCGCAAACAGCCTTGGCCTTCAACACGTTTGCCTTGGGGCGAGCATAAAGAGGAGCCACCATCAAGTTCATAATCTTGCTGCTTTCGCTGGGAGTGGCGGCATCATCGCTGGCAGACTGTGTAAAGATGGGATTCTTGCCCTTGTCGTAAATGTAGAATGTCAAGTCGCGGACCATACCCTTCTTGATCTGTTCCTTGGGAACCTGGAAATAGACGATACCACCCTTGGGAACCTTACGCAGACTATCCTTGATTTCTTCTTCAGTGGCAAAGTCCGCTTCCATAGCCATGCGGACATCTTTCTTTAACTTGTCTACACTTTCGTAATCCACAGAAATCTGATACTTCACATCCTCCGGAATGGCGGTCGGGCGCACATCACGAATCTGTGCATTGTTCTGATAATATTCCCAACGGCCATTGTCGTGCAGGATAACGGTAGAGCCATTGGAAGTCTTGGCAATAATATCTTCGGCAAAGGCACCAACAGTCAAGGCCATAGACAGGGAAACAACAGAAACGAAAGCAAATTTATTCATCATAGAACCAAATATATATGAAAGTCAAAAAAAGGACTGCAAACCTTTTGAAAAAATGTTTTTATAAACAGCCTATCTCATCATGTCGCAGACTTCAGAACCGATGACACCATTCTGGATCGTGGTCATCAATAGACGCTGTTCAATATCGTCCGGCGGATCCGCAGGTCCCACAAAGGGAGCCTTACCCGAGGCCCTGTATTCCTGAACAAGACGTTCTCCAAGTGCGGCGTGCAAAGCAAGACTCGTATCGATGTACTTGAGATGGGTAGGTTCATCTAACATGAAGTTCAAGGGAGCCTTGTGGTTCAGCACACGGCTTTCGGGAACGAATTCACCGAACTCATCTTCGACGCCCATGTTTGCCACCACCAATTCCGGGCGGTTCATGATGACTGTCGTCGCCGAGATAGACAGAGCGCCCTTTACGCCAGTAGCGGTCACCAGGAAGTCAGCTTCTTCAACAGCAGCCTTTACAGCACCATCGTTAAAGCAATCCACGATAGTTACATCGTTGCGTTCCAGCACATGGCAAAAATCAGACGAAGAACTTCTGCGGTTTGTGTCGGTAACAGTTGTCACCTGCATTCCGCGACGAACTCCCTGCAGGGCGATGCCGCAACCAACCTTGCCGCTTCCAAAAACAACCAGCTTCTTATTTTCGAAATCATTATAGCCAAGTTGCTCCAAACCTCTAAAGCAACCATCGCCTGTTCCCAGAATGGTTTCAATGCGCTTCACGATTCCACTATCAGCCACATACACGGGGAATTCAGACTTTTCAAAGAACTGCACACCGCTGCGAGTCAATTCCACAAAACCCAGCTTCGGATGGCAAGAAGCGAACTGACCCGCACAATCAAGAATCAGGTCAAAGTCATCAGCCACCTTACCGCATTTAATATCATCATCCGTAACAACAGGGACCCCAGATTCGGTCAGAAGTTCGATAACCGATTCATCACAAGGCATCTGGGTATCGCCTGATACCGCATGTCCCACATAGACCTGAGCCCCGCCAGCAATCAGGGTTCGGTATTCCAGGAGAGTATTCCTGTAAATGGGAGTTGCCACAAGAACCTTGAGGCCTTCAAAGGGGCGTTCACAAACCCACTGGTCCGCAAGGAAAGCCAAGGCGGGATACTCACGGGGATCATAATGTTCGTTGATAATCTCTTCAAAAAGCATGCGACAAAGTTAATAATTAGCGAACAGGTCGGTCGGCATTCGCCACCCTATGAGGCCCGAGGTCGGTAGCTTCGCTACCTAGAGGATTGAGGAGAGTGAATAGTGAATAGTGTAAAGCTTAAAGAATAAAGGAGATATCTCATATCTCATACCTCGAACCTCATTCGGTGTGATTCATAACTATATTTCCACTTGATAAAAAAGGAACTCTTATGAAACGTATTGCAAGGAAATGGATTGAGCTTAGCCTCATCATTCGTATTATCATCGGACTAATTCTTGGCGCTGTCCTCGGATTATTCGCTCCGCAGCTCAGCGCCATCGGCATTCTCGGCACCCTATTTGTAGGCGCCCTGAAAGGTGCCGCACCCATCCTGGTGTTCGCCCTGGTGGCAAGTTCCATTGCAGGAGCCGGAGAAGGAATCGGCAGCAGATTCCGCAAGGTGATTCTTCTTTACGTCATCAGTTCCATTGGCGCAGCCGCCTTGGCTGTCGCAGGAAGCGAACTATTCCCAGTCACCATGAAATTGTCCGTCTCTGCTGCAGAAGGTGCCGCCCCTAGCGGCATTGGCGAAGTTCTGACGAACCTGGTAAAGAACTGCGTCCAGAATCCCATCGCAGCCCTGGCCGGTGCAAATTACATCGGAATCCTCTTCTGGTCTATCGTATTCGGCTTGGCTCTTAAGAAACTTCCTGTAGACCATACCGTCACCGTCATCACCGACGCTTCCGCCGCCATATCCCAAGTCATCCGCTGGATTATCCAGATGGCACCTTTCGGCATTCTAGGTTTGGTATTCTCCTCCGTTGCCGAAAACGGAATGAGCATCTTCGCCGACTACGGAAAGCTCTTGGCCTTACTGGTGGGCTGCATGCTGGTAGTCGCCCTTGTCCTGAATCCCATCATCATTTTCATCACACTCCGTAAAAATCCCTACCCCCTGGTATTCCGCTGCCTTCGCGATAGCGGCATTACCGCTTTCTTCACCCGTAGTTCTGCAGCCAACGTTCCGGTGAACATGGCACTTTGCGAACGCCTGGGTCTTGAAAAGGACTTCTACTCTGTTTCCATTCCTCTGGGCTGCACCATCAACATGTGCGGTGCCGCCGTGACTATCGCCGTCATGACTCTGGCCGTAGCAAACACCCTGGGCATCCATGTGGACCTTCCCACCGCCTGCATTCTCTGCGTTATGAGTGCCATTGGCGCTTGCGGAACTTCCGGTATCGCAGGCGGCTCCCTATTCCTCATTCCCATGACCTGCTCTATCCTAGGCATCAGCGGCGACATTTCCATGCAGGCCGTAGCTGTGGGCTTTATCCTGGGCGTGGTACAGGACTCCATGGAAACCGCACTGAACTCCAGCAGTGACGTCATCTTCACCGCCACGGCGGAATATCACCACAGGAAAAAGAACTGCTTGAAGATTTAAGGTCTCGCGCAACGCAAGAAATCAAAAATTGCAAAACCTCCCGATTTTTTTCGGGAGGTTTTTCTTATTCACTTTTTTAGAATAGAAATTAGATAATTCACCATACAGCCTCCAACACAGAGGCCTACCCCCTAGAAACAGATTTCTACTTATCCACACTAATCAATTGTGCGTTTCCACGGCCGGGCAGGGGCTTGAAGATTTTTACCATGGCGGTAAGTTCTTCGCCGAAGGCCTTCATGTTGCAGGTAAACATGTAGTTGGTTCCCGCCATAATCTGGGTGGACACGCTCATGGGAGTAAGCTTCAAATAGCCGTAATCCTTGGTGGCTTCGGCAAACACAGCCAAGTCTTCTTCCGTGGGCTGGCGAGATTCACCATATGCGCCTACGAAATTTTTCTCATCGGTACCAGCGCGGACTGCGGCAATATGCTTTTCAATTTCCTCGGCCACATTCACTTCGGGATTGTTGGCGCGACGATTAGAAATGCCGTAGGAAAGCACCACGTTGGCGTTGGGTTCCAACTGCTTCAATTCCTTGGCACTGGCCAGGCGACCGCCGCTTCCGTAAGTACAGAAGGGCACCACCACCTTTCCGCTCAAGTCGTTAGAATCCAGGAAGGTATACATAGGCGGGGCAAAGAAACCAAACATAATGGGAGCGCCCACATAGAGCGTATCGTACTTGGAAAGATCCTGCTTGGCGTTAGCGAGGGCAGGCCACTTCTTAGATTCGCGTTCTGCACGGACAGCGGCAATGGTGCTGTCGTAAGTGGAGGGATAGGGCGTTACAAGTTGCAGTTCAATGGCATCGGCACCCAGCTGCTTTACAAATTCCTCGGCAACCTTCTTGGTGGTTCCCGTCTGGGAATAATAAATCACAGCGGTTTTCTGCGCCTTTGCGTCAGGTTCCGCAGCAGTTTGATTCTGCGCGATTTTCTGTTCATTGCAAGCGGTCATGCAAGCTGCCACCGCTACGACACCAAATACACTTAAGAACTTTTTCATATAAGGCCTCAACTTTATTTCTAAAATATAAGAAATAAAGGCAGACCTATTTTTATACAAATTAAAAAATGTCTTTTTCAAAAGAGCTATCCTATTAATTTTTTTAAATTTGCCAGAACACGTTCCTCAGTCGGCCCGTCATTAGGCAAGCGCAATCGCAACATAAATTCACGTACCGCTAGACAGAGAATCCATTCCAGCTTATGAGACAAAAGGTCAAACGTTCTATTCAGAAAGTCATCCCTTGATTCACATTCTTCTCCATCAAAATAATTTACCGGTCCATCTTTCACCATCCCCTTCACGAAAAACAAACGCATACTAAGCTGACCATTTTCGTGATAGGAGCACTCTACACCTTCAGGCAAATTTCCATTCTGTTCAACATTCCAAATTCTCGATAAAGACGGTTACTGCGATCATAACAGCGACAACGGCCTTTTTCCCAGTATTCAGAAAACGCAAGAGAGCCGTCCCTTCCAAACACAGGAACAAAGCCATCAATCACACGACCATCCCGAAAAACATGGCGACAAATCCGCAAGCCATTTTCAAAGGTCATGATTCTTGGCCCATCTAGCAAACCTTCCCGATAGGTGGCGGTACTACGCAGTGCACCAGAGGGATAATATTCCTTGCAGGCTCCATCGCGATAGCCGTTTTTCAGAGGGCATTCAAACCATACATTCCCATTTTCGTGGTAACGTCTTTCCATGTTGTCCATTGTAGACCTCCTTATGCCTACAATGTACCTTTCGGAAACGCTCTTTAGGTCGCCTGACAGGCGACATCAAAAAACGGAAAATATTCCGTCTAATCTATTCCGGCCACACGAAGGTGGCGTTCAGATCCTTCTCGCCGTTATCGATGAGAATATCCTGACCAGTGCAGTTCTTGTTCACCACCGTAAGGAAGTACACCCACTGGGCAATATCTTCGGGAGACGCCCAGCGCTTTAGGGGCGTTACATCCATGATCTGTTTCCAGAGTTTTGCATCATCCATGACAGGGCGGTTCAATTCCGTGGTAACGCCACCCGGCGAAATGCTATTGCAGGTGGCGCCATACTTGGCAACCCGCAAAGCCACGTTTTTCATGTAAGAAAGAAGTCCGCCCTTAGAAGCGGAGTATTCCGGAAATTCGGCACCGGAGTGAGCGGAGGCGGATGCCACCAGAAGTACCGACTTGATGCCTGCATGAAAGGCATACTTTTCTACAAAGTTGATGGAACCTTTCAGATTCACTTCGATGTCCCTACCGGAATTCTGGACGCCAGCGTTACTGATTACGATATCCATCGGTTCATCAATTGCGGGAAGCGAATCCTTGTCCGAGACATCGGCGATGTAATGTCTATATAGTTTGCTCTGGATACTTGCGGGCCCAATATCCAATCCAAAAACAGCGCAACCATTTTGCAGAAAAAGTTCCGCAATAGCGCGGCCAATACCGCAACTTGTACCGCTAATCAGGACGTTCATTTTGCAGCCTTCATGTTCAGGTATTCACGGCCCACGTCATGCTTTTCCCAGCTGCAGACCATCTTGTAGCCAATGGGGCTAATCAGAATTTCGCAAAGCAGCTCCATCACGGAACCGGTAATGGAACAGACGACCACCTGGGTCATGGTCCAACCGAAGAACACATGGCTCACCACCATGGCGAAAATGAAGTTGTCTACAAACTGGGCCACCATGGTGGAGATGTAGGAACGGAGTGCAAAATTTTTAAAGCCCGTGGTTTTCGTACTTTTGGCAATCAGGTAGTTCACAATGGAGTTGACGCCCGACGAAGTGAACATGGCAAGAGCAGAACCCAGCACCACATACCAGGAACCGCCAAATGTGGCATTCAGCGCCGCGTTGGCTACGTTCGCCATTTCGGGATTGGAATCCACGTAGCTGTAGAATTCGCCCCACATTCCGGGGGTGCGTGAAAGCAGACTGAACAAGGCGCAAGTGACCAGGTTGATAAACAGCGCCACCATGGAAACCTTCATGGCGGCCTTGGGGCCAAAGCGCTTGCAGATCATGTCCATGCAGAGGAAGGAGAACCAGCTCAGGGTAAAACCGCAATCAAGGGCCAGGTACTCCGTAGAGAACAGCTCCTTGTTGGCGAGCAGGTTCATGCAAACCACAGACAGTACAAAAAATGTAACAGCCAGGGAAGGGATATTTCTCAGGAGAACAACGAGGTCTTTCACCTCGTACTTGATTTTTTCAAATAGTGTACGCATAGTTGTTTTTTAAAGAAGGTTAGACAATGACTTCTGTATCACGAAAAATAGAAAATTTTCTATCTTTGGCGCACCATGGTTCCGCATCCCGCGGCACCCAAACTTAACCGGAGGCTAAAATGGCACTTCAATTCTACAACACCGCATCACGCAAGAAAGAGATTTTCACACTTCCTGAAGGCGTTCCCGCCGTGCGTATGTACTGTTGTGGCCCCACGGTGTACCACTTCGCCCACATCGGCAACCTCCGCACCTACATTTTCGAAGACTTCCTGGTCCGTACCTTGAACTACTACGGTTACAAGGTCAACCACATCGTGAACATCACCGACGTAGGCCACCTCACTAGCGATGGCGACTCCGGAGACGACAAGATGGAAAAGGGCGCCGCCCGCGAAGGCAAGTCCGTTTGGGACATCGCTAAGTTCTACACCGACGCCTTCATGAACGACTGGCATCGTCTGAACATCCAGGAACCTACCCGCTGGACCCCTGCTACTCAGCACATCCAGGAACAGATTGACCTGGTGAAGACTCTGGAAGAAAAGGGCTTTACCTACCGTACTTCCGACGGCATCTACTTCGATAGCCTCAAGTTCCCCCGTTACGCCGACTTCGCCCGCCTGGACGTTGAAAACCTCCGCAAGGGCAGCCGTATCGACATGGGCGAAAAGCGTGCCGCTACCGACTTCGCTCTCTGGAAGTTCAGCCCCACCGACAAGAAGCGCGCCATGGAATGGGATTCCCCCTGGGGCGTAGGCTTCCCGGGCTGGCATGTGGAATGCTCCGCTATGGCCATGAAGTACAACGGCCCCACCTTGGACATTCACTGCGGCGGCACCGACCACATCCGAGTGCACCACACCAACGAAATCGCCCAGAGCGAATGCGCCAACGGCGTAACTTTCAGCCGTTTCTGGATGCACGGTGAATTCCTCCGTACCGCCAGCGAAGAAAAGCTGGAAGACGGCACCACCGCCACTACCTTCGGCAAGATGAGTAAGTCTAGCGGCGAATTCCTTACCGTGGACCTCTTGGTAGACCGCGGCTTCAATCCGCTGGATTACCGCTTCTTCGCAGTGGGCAGCCACTACCGCAACTATCTGAACTTCACCTGGGAAGCTCTGGAAGGCGCTAAGGAAGGCCTCAAGAGTCTCCACAAGAAGACCGACGCCCTCATCGGTAAGGCAACCGAAATCAAGAGCGAAGCCGCCAAGGCATTCCAGGAAGAATTCAAGAACGCTATCGGCGACGACTTGAACATGCCCCGCGCCCTGGGTATCATGAATACCATGCTGAAGTCCGACATCGACGACGGCGAAAAGGCAGCTCTTGTCCTGGATATGGACAAGGTATTCGGCCTGAAGCTGGACGAACCCCGTCAGGACTACAAGAAGAAGCAGGACGAAAACTCCGGCGTTGACGTTGCCAAGGTGGAAGAACTTCTCGCCCTCCGCAAGGAAGCCCGTGCAAACAAGAACTGGGCCGAAAGCGACCGCATCCGCGACGAACTTGCCGCCATGAATATCGTGATCAAGGACAGCAAGGAAGGCACCACCTGGAGCGTCAAGGAATAAGGTTCTCCGCGTCATCCTGAGCGAAGCGCATAAGCGCAAAGTCGAAGGATAAAAAATTAAACCGCCCGGCGTTCATCATAGCTGGGGGTTTTCATTTTATACAAAAAAAATTGCCCTTGGTATGGGCAATTCAAACAAACCATTGTTAATTTTACAACGCCAACGAAGTAAATTCTTTAAAGGGTAACCACCCTATTCTTACCTGAATTCTTGGCCTTGTAAAGGGCTTCGTCCACACGCACACAAATGGCGTCAATGGAATCACCCCATCTCATTTCTGTAGCACCAAGACTGATGGTCTTGCGTCCCACTTCGGGGAACATCACCTGGGCGAATCCAGTACGAACCGTTTCCGCAAACTCAACCGCTTCCTTAATACCCATATCAGGAAGCATGATCATAAATTCCTCACCGCCCCAACGGCCGGCATCTGCATCGGGAGCCTTTTCGTAGGTAGCAATCTGGATCTGCTTAGAAAGGCCCTGAATCACAATGTCACCAATCTTGTGGCCATAGGTATCGTTCACCGACTTGAAGTTGTCGATATCGATCATCACCAGCGACATAGGAGCATCGGGATTTTCTGCATGGCGTTCTGCAATGCGGCGCTGGATTTCACCACGATTGTACAAACCGGTCAAGGCATCCGTAATGGAGTTCTTGGTCATCATGTTGTACATTTCCACCAGTTCGGCAGAAGACACGTTGGTAAAGTTCGCCAAGCGGGTAATCACAGAAACCCTGCCCGCCCGTGAATCGTCATTCACCACGGCAGTCTTCATCTTGGACGTATTCGCTTCGCCTTCGCGCATACCTACCACCACAATGGACAGGTTATGCAGCTTTACAAAATTTCTTGTGCGCAGGAACTGTGCCGTCGCATAAAAACCAGAAGCCGGAGCAATGGTATCGAAGGGAACAGTTTCGTTGTTCACATCTGTTTCACCCCAGAACATTCGGCGGCCCATGCCTGAATACATGTAGATGGCATCCGGGCAGAACTTTGACAGTTTCGTCGTACCCAGGCGCACGCTATCCATAATGGATTGAGGATCGCCATAGGCAAGCTTCGTAATGATCCCGACACCCATGTCCGATGCCAAAAGCAGGGCCCCATTTTCAGAACAGGCCATAGGGCAACGCAACAGGTTCTCACCATCCTCGTTATAGAACAGGGGAAATTCCAGAGTGTTCTGGAAGAAGTAATAGTCGTTCTGGATATTCAGATATTTGGAGAAAGCTTCAAAGGCAGGCTTGCCATCCAGCTCATGAAGAACGTTCCCCTGAGCCTTAGTCACCGTAAACGGTCTACCCAGGGGTTTCCATCCAGAAACCTTGACCGTCTCCACATGGAAATTTTCACCGCCATACAGAACGCAGACGACGGACTCGTTAGAGAAGTCACAGACGTTGGAAAATACATAAGCCGGAGTTTCTTCACAAGTTTGACCTGCCAGCCCGCCAAAAACCTGGACTTCGGGCCGCATGGTACTCAAGCCATTGCAAAAACCGGTAAAGGAAAATCCGGGAGTAGCCGCAAGCATTTCTACAGCCGACACCCAAGGGCGCTTTCCAACTTCTCGGGCCAGATCTTCCGCAATAGGTTCGGCAGACTCCTCCTTCAGCACATACTGAAGAACCTCGATCCGAGTAGCGGGATCTTCAAACACAGAGCAAGTTACAGTCACAGACTCGCCCGAGAACGCGCCATCCACAATATTGCCATTACCCGAACAACCCACACAAAGGGCATCAGGGAAAAACTTGACAATGGCGCTGCAGACAATCTTCAACTGTCTAAAACCAGGCTGTTCCGAGTATATATGAAACAACAACTTCAGCTGCCTGTTTCCGCGGAAACGGGCTATATTCTGAAGTACATCACCCAGGTGTTCCGGGTTAACGTATGCAAACTGAAGCTGTTTCATCCAATATCAATATAGTTTTACTCTTGAAAAGATAACAAAAGTATTTTACAAACTACTGTTCTAATCTCCAACCGCAGTCGTTATGATATACCATTTGGCGGGTCATCCCCCCGTCGATACAGATATTCTCACCTGTAATAAACCCAGCCTTATCGGAGGCCAGGAAAAGCACCATGTTTGAAATGTCCAGCGGGTTGCCCACACGACCTGCAGGCTGTTGCGTAGCGTCGGGACCTTCGTAAACAGTAAAGTCCGTATCGATCCAGCCCGGAGAAATGGAATTCACTCTCACACCTCGCCCGACGAGGCTCACTGCCAGCGCGTGGGTCAATGCAGCAATTCCGCCCTTGGCCGCCGTATAGCTTTCTGTTTGCGGCTGGCTCATGCGATCGCGGGATGAAGAAATGTTGATGATGGAAGCGCCCGGCGCAAAGTGGGGAGCAAAAAGTTTCGCCAGATAAAATGGTGCGGTCACACCCACAGCCAAGGCGTAGCTGAATTCCTCATAGGAACATTCATCGATGCCTTTCATCAAAGGCAGGGCGTTGTTCACCAGAATATCGACGTGACCATACTTTTCAATGACAAAGGCCGCAAACTTTTCCAGCACATCCTTCTTGGAAAGGTCTCCTACAAAGGAATCATTTTCGCGAATGTCGATGAGGGCCACCTTGGCTCCTTCCTTTTCAAATTCGCTAACGATGGTCTTTCCGATGCCGTGGGCACCGCCTGTCACAACAACAACTTTATCCTTAAAACCGTTCATCATATTTCCTTGTTTTATTCAGCTAAACGGTATGTATCAGGCGAAAAAATCTGAATCAAGATATCACCCTGATAAACCGTATAATATTCCTGCCTGACAAAAGCGGCGTTATATTTTTTTGAACCCACCATAAATGAGGAACCGCTACTAAACAGCAAGTGGTAAGAGGTTCCGCTTTTTGATCCATGAGACTTATACTTATCGACGACGAATTCCTTATGGAGTTTAGGCTCCGCCTTTAACCTTGTGGGAAAATCCAGGTTAGGGCCAATCGAGGCAAAAAAGCCTATAACAGGAAACACAATGAGCGCACAACCCAGATTCCATTTTTTGTGATTTTCTTCAAACCTTGGAAACTTGTATTTGAGGGCGATGTAAATGCAAATGGCTATTCCAAAAGTGACGGCAAGTACAGCGGATGCGTCCTGGATGATCTCATAATTTTTGTACTGAACAAGCAACTTCAAAAAGTCATTATTGATTACATACCCAAGTTCTGGCAAGGAATGAATTTTCAAAGTCGTAACAAGACAGATCACGCAACAGACAGCAATCACCGCAACGTAGGCAACAACAAAATGATCTTTTAAAATGCGCTTTTTCATACCTTGATAAATATAAATTTCAAATATTCTATTTTGTGCATTAAGGATTTCAAATGAAAGTTTTTTACCACCTTCCCGGGCTATTCGAATTCTACGATCTGTACAAGGCGTTTCTGCCGCTGTTCCGTAAGCATCGGGAATGGTTTTACGACTGGTGTGAAATCGGATCCATTTATGGGGCTCCCGCCGACTGCATCTGGGGCGGAGGCCGCGTTGGCTTTGGCGACGAGCCTGCGGAACGGGTGGCGAAACTTTTAAAGGAATATGGGATTTCTGCAAGGCTTACTTTCAGCAATTCCTTACTGCGAGAAGAACATCTTTCGGATAGGCGCTGCAACGAACTGTGCAGGATGTTTGAGAATAACAGCAACGGCATCATCGTTCATTCCGACTTACTATTGAATTATTTAAAGTCAAAATATCCGGGATTCTATTTCGTCTCTTCCACAACAAAGGTCATTACGGATTTTTCGTTATTCCAGCAAGAACTGAATCGCAACGAATTTCGTTATGTGGTCCCAGATTTTAGACTAAACAAGGAATTGGATAAGTTCGCCACGCTCACCGTCGCCCAAAAGCAAAAAGTGGAATTTCTGTGCAATGAATGTTGCTGGTTCGGTTGCCAAGACCGCAAAATTTGTTACGAGAACGTGAGCCGTAAAAACTTGGGCGAAGATTGCAAGGATCACATCTGCAAATCGCCAGGCGCAAAGAAGGGCTACCGTTTTTCCGACGCCATGAAAAATCCAGGCTTCATCGGCATTGACGACATTCAAAACATTTATGCGCCTGCAGGTTTTTCGCAGTTCAAAATTGAAGGTCGCAGCCTCGGCAGCGCCCTCATCCTGGAATTTTTGCTTTACTACATGATCAAGCCAGAATACCAGCTGAACGTCCGCGAAGAAATTTACCTGGACAGCACGCTGGATTTATTCTAGCATAGCAGCAAAAATTCAGCCGCAAGTCGCTATACTATACACTTTATAATACAAACCAGCAAAAAAACAAAATTTTCATGTAGTAATCTTCTCCACGACCATTCCGTGGAGGTTTATATTTTAGATGTGATAAAATCTGTATTTGAATACGACGACTACCGTTCTTTCATGAGCGATTATTACCAGTGGAAAAAAAGGACTTCCGCTTTTTCCTGGCGTGAATTTGCAAAAGTCAGCGGTTTTTCATCACCAAATTATCTGAAAGTCGTTTGCGATGGTAAAAGCGGACTTTCCAACCCAGGGACAAAACGCGTTGCAAAGGCAATGGGGCTTGTCGGGGCAGAATACGATTACTTTCAACAACTGGTCAGATTTGGCCAAGCCAAGAAAGATGCAGAAAAAGATGACGCCTATGCTGAAATGATCAACATTGTAAGTTCTCACCAAGTCCGTGTACTGAAAGGCGAGTCCATTTCGTTTTATGAGTCCTGGAAATATCCGGTGCTTCGTGAGTTGGCGCCCATGATGCCCGGGGCAAAACCTTCGGATTTATCCAAGGCTTGCAGAGGTGCGTTCTCTGCAGAAGAAGTCCGCAACGCACTGGCATTTCTGACCCGCGCAAGATTTCTTAGGAAAACAGCAAGCGATGTCTATGAGCAAGAGGATCGTTCGCTTCAGGCCTCTGTGGCGGCCATGCCCACGCAGGTTCGCGCCATGCACAAGGAAATGGCAAACTTTGCGAAAGACGCCATTGAAAAATATCCCGTAAGCGAAAGAAATTTTTCTGGAGCCACCATCGGAATCGATGAAGAAGATTACGCCAAGATCGTAGAGGAACTTGACGCCTGTCGAAAAAGGATTATTTCCATAGCGACAGCAAAGAAGGGTGGCAATCGAGTCTATCGAGTGAATCTGCAGTTGTTCCCTCTAACCGAAAAAATTTTAAAAGGCGAATCTGGTTCCGCAAATAAAGGATGTAAAAAAAGATGAAATTCGATAAAGTTGCCTTATTCTGTTTGCTGATTTTATTCTTGTTTGCATGTTCCGAATCAGACAAGGTTGCTGGCGGTTCTATTGAGGACCAGAATGCCGTTTCTGAGGAACGGCTTAACGAATGGTATAGCTATGGAACAAGTCTGCAAGAATCAGCCTATGCTAGAATTGATGGTGGAAAACTAGCATTAGCAGAAGATGGCTCTGGTGCGCGAGCTGAATGTACCGCAGATAGCACAAGTCTAGCAATGACATTCCTAATTCAGGAAGGGTTTGTCGTATCCACGCTTAATGGCGGCCACATGGGAGTAAAGTGCGATTCCGCCTACAATGTCTTCAAGAGTGAATGTGAAAGCCAAGCCGGCAATGAATTCTTTACTTTAAGTAATGGCTGCAAGAATGGATCTTTCGATGGCGCTTGTCGACTTTCCAATGTACATGCAGATTCAATAAATATCCTGTTCACTCGTTTTGAAAATGCAACCGTTAATCGATGCGCAGAATTATCTAAAAAAGCTCAATCTTCAACGGGACGATTTGAATCTTTGTCGTCGTATCAGGAGCCGACTTCTTCATCGTCTAGTAGTATTGATTCTCCGATAATTACGCCTACCGATACTTCAGTTGCGGTAAACTATCACCAGACCCTTGAGCGCTATGTCTTGCAATATGTTTCCAGTGTTGATGAACTTACTTTTGACAACCATGTGATTGCCTATAACGGTTCTGCATCTATGGAATGTATAGATTTCATGAACAGTTCCTTTGATTTAACAGACAAACCTATCTTGAAGGAAATAGCCCAAACAGATATGGCAAAGTGCTTTCCAATGACGTCGAAATTAATGAGGGATGTTGCTTACGAAAGCAGGGAAAAATGCAAGTATTACGCGACTTTCGTAAATGATGGCGCACAACCTACGGGCCATGTATTAAGTAGCGTTGCAGACAACGAGATAGAATTTACTAGCATTAGCCCGGGTGGATCGTGCATGAAGAGCATGAACTATTTTCCCGTTTATTTCTTGTTTGAAGATTGCGATGGCGAAATCACTTCAATGAAACCCACAAGAAAAAATCAGATATTCAAGAGCGAAATCTGGAAATGTGAGGAAGGCAGTTATTCTCCTTCCGCAAAAGCAGCTTCCTATGGGGAATGGTTTAATGAAAGACTGATTCCTGAAGGATTTAAAATAGACACATCTGCTATTGTCGAAATGAACAGGGGTACAAATTCTACATATCGTGTTTTTAAAACGCCCAAAGAAACGGTATATGAAAAACTGGACCAAAATCAAAAAGGTTGTGTCGTAAACGTCTATCGAGAAGAGTCCTCCCTGCAACAGGTCAAGACCTTTGAAAATGGCGATAGCTATTTAACAGTAAGTTTAAGGAGCTTTGTCGAGGGACAAACTCAACCCGTTTATTCGATTAGTGGAGTTTATGGCGGCAATAAGGGAAAATGTGCAGAAGATCGTGAAGCGTTCCTTAACTTTTGCAAACAGGCCGAAGGCTTTATAGAACATAGCGTTGCGTACATTGGTCTCGGTTGCGAGGAAGATGCAGTTCTTGAGATGCATTGTGCGGCAAATGTTCCTGAGACTTCTGTAGATTATTTTGTACCAAAGCTTAAAGAAAATTGCAAATCCTGACGCTTTTGCCTACGGAGAATGGTTCAAGTCTTCTCTGCTGTAAAAACTAAACGATAACATTATGGTTGAAATAAAAGGAGTGCTAGCGCAACTAGCACGTTACTTACTAGTGGGTGGATTTGCCTTTCTAGTGGATTTTGGGCTATTCGCTTTTTGCCTGTATGTTCTAGGATGGCATTATCTGCTTGCGAATTTCATCGGGTTGGTTGCGGGTTTAGTACTCAACTATACCCTTAGCGTCAGGTGGGTTTTCTCAGATTGCAAACGCAGACTTGAAATGCGTAAGTCTGCAGAGTTTGCCGTATTCGCCGTGATTGGTTTTGCAGGTGTTGCGTTTAACGAACTGTTGATGGTTTTCCTGGTGGACTCGCT
The DNA here is from genome assembly GCF_002210365.1 of Fibrobacter sp. UWH1. Taxonomy (NCBI): domain Bacteria; kingdom Pseudomonadati; phylum Fibrobacterota; class Fibrobacteria; order Fibrobacterales; family Fibrobacteraceae; genus Fibrobacter; species Fibrobacter sp. UWH1. The sequence continues at coordinate 4,827 of NZ_MWQG01000021.1, read as the reverse complement.
CCATGGGCAGGAAATGATTTCCAAGATGATTGCCGCGGCAGTTGTTTTGATGTGGAACTTTGGAGCGAGAAAGCTGACCTTGTTCCGAGAAAAAAAGGATTGACATGACCACTGAAAATGAATCCCAAAAAATTGCTATCATCGCAGGTGCCGGGCCAGCAGGCTTGACGGCCGCATTGGAATTACTTCGCACCACAAATGTAAAGCCTGTAATCTTCGAAGCAGAAAATGCAATTGGCGGAATCTCCCGGACGGCTTGCTACAAAGGCAACAGGATGGATATTGGAGGCCATCGATTCTTCAGCAAGAGCGATGCTGTTATGGACTGGTGGCTGAACATTCTTCCCCTGGAATCCAAGGACGGGCCCCATCCAGAAAAAGATGATTTGGTCATGCTTTGCCGTAGCCGGCTAAGTCGCATCTTGTTCCTGCGGAAACTCTTCGACTACCCCGTAACCTTGAACGGAAATACCATTCGCGGACTTGGATTTTGGCGAATGATGAAAATTGGCCTGAGCTATCTTAAGGTGCAGTTGCTTCCTGCCCGTTCCGAAAAGAGTCTTGAAGATTTTATGATCAACCGTTTCGGCGTTGAACTTTACAGAACCTTTTTCAGGGACTACACCGAAAAGCTCTGGGGTGTTCCCTGCAATAAAATCAGCCCAGAATGGGGCGGCCAGCGCATTAAAGGGCTTTCCATTACAAAGACTGTGGTTCATGCGGTAAAGCAAATTTTCAAAAATAATAGACACGCCATTGATAGGGATAGCGCCGATGAATTCCGTCAGAAAAATACCGAAACAAGTTTAATCGGCCAGTTCCTATATCCAAAACTTGGGCCTGGCCAGCTTTGGGAAACCGTCGCCCAGAAAATCCTTGACATGGGCGGTGAAATTGTGATGAACGCAAAGGTCATTGGCGTAAGTCGGGTCGAGAACCGCGTGGTGAGTGTCGCCGTTGACAACGGTCAAGGCGTCAAGACAATTCCATGCGACTATTTCCTAAGCTCCATGCCCGTGAAGGAACTGGTGACCGCCATGGATCAGCCCAAGACTTCTGTTCCCGCCGAAGTAAAGCGGGTTGCGGAAGGACTCGTCTATCGCGATTTTATGACAGTGGGCTTGCTGCTGGATAAACTTGAAATAGGAAACGTAAAAGACAACTGGATTTATGTTCAGGAAAGCGATGTAAAGCTGGGTCGCATTCAGGTGTTCAACAACTGGAGTCCATATCTGGTTAGCGATCCATCCAAGGTCTGGATTGGCCTGGAATACTTCGTTAACGAAGGCGACGAAATGTGGACTATGTCCGATGCCGATTTCATCCAATTTGCCATTGCAGAACTGGACAGGATTCATGTGGCAAAGCCGGAGTCTGTTCGCGATTCCGTTGTATTCCGCGTCAAGAAGGCTTATCCGGCCTACTTCGGAACCTATGGCGAATTCCATAAGATTCGCGAATATCTGGACAACATCGAAAACCTGTTCCTGATGGGCCGTAACGGCATGCACAAATACAACAACATGGATCACAGTATGCTTACCGCCATGGAAACCGTAAAGTGTATTCGCGAAGGCTCCGTTGACAAATCGGATCTTTGGAATGTCAATACTGAAGAAGAATACCACGAAGGCAAAAAGAAATGAAAAAAGTGCTTAAGAAAATTCTTGGAAATTTTGAATTTCGTTGCATCGTCGGCGTTCTTGCGTGTTTCGCATTTTTGCAATACGGGCAAATCCGTGTGGAGAATGTGATTCTTCACCAAGGTGAAACCGCTGAAAAAACTTCGCTGCCGATTTCCAGAAAAATGATGCAGGGCGAAATTTTTCGCGTTAGCTTTATCATCTCAAATCCGCTGAATCTTCGCTATGACCTGAACATCATCCCCGATGATTGCGCAGAATCGCTAACGATTAATGGCGCAGACATTCCCCTGTCGGATTATTCTGGCAGATGCAATTACAGCAAGGGATTTGTACTGGCAGATTCTGTTACCGCGCCCCACCGCGTTGGCCCTAGAACGACTTATGAACTTACCCTGAAAAATGGCGGCGGACCCGGAGGAATCAATGTTTTTCCTAAGGGGACAGGCTTTACGGACGCCCTGGAAATCGTGATTGCAATCCTTGTGGGATTAGCTCTTGCATCCTTATGCAAACGCCGCAAGTGGCATTCATTTTTACTGTTCTGTATCGTGTTCGGAGTATTCCTGCGATTTGCCATGTTCAGCGCCCTGCCCTACACTCAATTTGCAAATGATGTAGAAGGTCATTTGGCGTACATTCAGTATATTGCGGATAACCTTGCGATTCCTGCAGCGGACGAATGTTGGACCTGTTACCATCCACCAGTTTATTACACGGTGGCAGCACCGTCGCTTGTCGTGAGTGGCCTGCTAGGATTTGCATCAAGTGCTGGCGTTCAGCTATTTAGTTTGGCGCTTTCAATTCTCGTATTGATTTGTGGTCTTACCCTATTAAAAAAACTTGTGGATGGCAAAAGCCTGATTGTTGCCGCAGCCCTTTGGACGGTGTGGCCAACCTTGCTTTTAGTCGCTCCAAGAATCGGGAACGACCAGATGTTCATTGCACTGCATGTTCTTTGTCTGCTTTCGGGCTTCAATTACATTAGGTATAGGAAAGGTTCGTCCCTTGTTTTCGCCGTGGTTTGTGCGGCTCTTGCAATCTGGACAAAATCCACAGGCTTTATCTCTTTGGCACTTGTAATACTGATGGCTGTTGCAGGCTATCTCAAAAATCGATTGCCCGAAAAGTTTGCTCCATCCAAGACTGAAATTATAAGCTGGGTTTTGCTGTTGCTTGTTTTTGTAGGTTTGGCCTTCGAAAAAACAATGGGCGAAGGAGGCTTAGTTTCCAACGCAAACAGTCTGCACTCGGGTTTGAAAGTCGGGAACGAAGCCGGAAACTATCTTTATTTCGATCTGAAGTCTTTCCTAACGGAACCTTATACCAGCGCATGGGCCAACGGTCTGGGCAGAGAATACTTTCTCAATTATGCCTTCAAATCTTCCCTGTTTGGCGAATTCAAACTTGTAGAAACCGCATTGGGTAAGACCTTGGCATCCTTCATTAGCGTGTCATTCCTAGGCTTGAGCGTATTTGCGATTCGCGGCTGGTGGAATACAAAACTAGATGTTTACCATTGGATTCTTTTTATTCAGGGAATCCTGTTCTTTGCAGCATTGAGTTTCCTGCGTTACAAATATCCCTACGCCTGCAGCAACGATTTCCGCTACATCATGCCTGCGTTGTTGAGCTTTGTTCCCTATGTTGGATTGGGCATATACCAAAAAGAATTTTCCCTCAAGTGGAAAATTCTTGGTATCGCAACAGTACTTGTTTTTGTGGTATGTTCTGTGCTGCTGATGGGTTGTGTATTTGGATAGTAAAATTATATTTCACTCCATGGAACTTCGAACCCTCAAATACTTCTTAGCCGTCGCCCAGGAAGAAAGCATTTCCAAGGCGGCAAGCGATGTGCTGTTCGTAACCCAGCCTACCCTTTCCCGCCAAATGCAGGAACTGGAAGAAGAGCTGGGCGTAAGGCTATTTGAGCGTTCCAACAAGAAGACCATCCTTACCGAAGACGGCATTCACTTCCGCAAGAGAGCCGAAGAAATCGTAGCCCTTGCAGAACGCACCGCCAACGAATTTAAGGACGCAAGCCAGCAGGAACTTACCGGCGACATTTTCGTAGGCGGTGGCGAAACCGACGGCATGCGAGTCATCGCCAAAGTCTTCAAGAAATTTAACGAAAAACATCCTCAAGTCCGCCTGAATCTTTTCAGCGGAAACGCCGCAGATGTTACCGAAAAACTGGACCAGGGCTTACTGGATTTCGGCATTCTCATCGAGCCTGTAAATAAACAGAAGTACGATTACTTGGCCCTGCAAAGCAAGGACACCTGGGGGCTCCTCGTTCGCAGAGATTCGGAACTTGCAGAACGCAAATTTATAAAGCCCGCAGACCTAACAAAAATTCCGCTGATTGTTTCTAGGCAATCCTTCAGGAGCAACGAATTTTCCGGCTGGCTGGGTCGCATTCCCCTGAATGTTATCGCCACTTACAACTTGCTCTTTAACGCATCCCTCATGGTAAAGGAAGGCGTGGGCTACGCCCTGTGCTTGGACAAAATCATCAACACTTCAGAAGATAGCGAGTTGAAGTTTATTCCCCTGCGTCCCTCCCGAGAAGTGGGCCTGGTGGCCGTCTATAAAAAGAACGCCGCCTTCAGTAAGCCGGCAGCGCTCTTCCTGGAAATGCTGAAGCAGCAACTGGAATAAACAACAATAGAATCACCAGTTTTCAAAACTAAAAACTTGTTTTCGGGCGTTCCCCCGGCTTCCGGGACACGCGCAACAGAACCGCCGCCGGGGTCGGGCTGTATTCGCTTCGCTCACCGAGCCGCGCTACGCGAGTCTCGGCCCCATAAAGACCGTTCGGCTTTCGCCTCACTTTCGCCAACACAACTTGTTAATACAAGTTGCTTTTGGCTCACGGGGTAACCATCCCTAACGCGAACGCAGGATGCAAGATGTTCTATATGTCTCAGGGTGAGGCGTATGGGAAACTAGGCAATTCTGATTAATAAAATTTATTTTCAGGGGAACGATGTTTTAGAAAAACTAAATTTATGGGGAATATATTCGGAGTTTTTTATGAAAACGATTAAGAAAATTGGTTTGGTGAGCGCAGTCGCTTTTGCGCTGTTCGCCTTTAACGCCTGCGGCGACGACTCCAACTCCACCAGCGCATCTGGTGAAAACGGTTCCTCTCACATGTCATCCTCGACCCCGATCGAGGATC
>NZ_MWQG01000020.1:0-72916 GCF_002210365.1 Fibrobacter sp. UWH1 | reverse complement strand
CCGTCAGCGTCGTTAGCTTCGAGGCCATCAGCGGCGGCAGCCCAGGTCAGCTTAACAGCCTGTGTCTCGCCCATGATGTAAGCTTCGTTTTCAGCAACAGCCTGCTTGAACATTTCACTGTCAGAGAACAAGGTCACTTCGATCTTGTCAGTGATGGTGTAGTTCTGTTCCTTACGGCGGTTCTGGATGCGGTTCACCAATTCGCGGGCGACGCAAGCGCGGCGCAGGTCGTCGGTGACGTTCAGGTCCAGAGCAACGGTAAAGTGGCTGTCAGCATCCACGGCAAGGCCTTCCGGCACAATGCGCTGGATCATGAGGCAGTCTGCACCCACTTCGCCAAATTCGAACTTGATAGTCTCACCACCCTGCAAAGCCTTGATTTCGTCAGCGCTCAGGCTGTTAAGCTTTGCAGAGATGACCTTCATGTTCTTGGCGTATTCAGGACCCTTGGCCTTGATACCCAGGAAGTTAGGCTTTGCAGAAAGCTTCACCAGAACGGTTTGCACTTCGTGCCAACCGCTTCGGCTCGGCCATGCCCAAGCAAGCTTGGTCGCGGCACTCGCCTCGCATGGTTGTCGTCTTCCAGGAACTTCATTTCGCGAACGTTCAGTTCTTCTTTTGGGCGTTCCCCCACTCCGTGGGGTCGGGCTATATTGCTTCGCAACGGAGCCTAAAGTCTCCGCCCATACGGGTAACTATCCCTAACGCATTAATCAACAAACGTACAGTATTGACAAGTTTAACTAAAAAAAATATATTAACCTTTAATAATGTTCAAAGGTTACAAAACATGAGCGGTAAAATTTCATTGACAGAAGCAGCATCTTTTCTAGGCGTCAGCAAAGCCACCTTAAGGAACTGGGACAAAGACAAAAAATTGTGTGCAAAAAGGAATCCTCTAAACGGTTACAGAACATACGATTTAAACGAAATCATCAAAATAAAGAACGACATGAACGCAACAACCGAAACTGAATCAGTCTTACGCGAAAAAAAAGTAGACACCAAAGCAATAAAAAGCTTGATTAACAAATTGCATAACATCATCAGAAACGAAGATTCCGACAGCAACACTATTACAAGATTCGATGAAATATCAAAGCTTTTATTTCTCAAAATGATCGCAGAAAAAGAGGGTTCTAATCTTTTTTTCCAGCAATTATTTGAAAACGAATCCACTTATTCCATTCGTGTACAAAATAATTATCAGGACGCAATATCAAATTTGGGAATCAAAATCAATTCCTTTTCAAAAATACAGTTATCAGAGTCCGCTTTGTGGAAATGCGGCAAGGAGTTATCCTGTCTAAACTTAAATGGAACAAGCTGCGATGTAAAGGGGCTTGCTTACGAAGACGCCATCAGAGGCGTTTTTGACAAAAACGACAATCAACAATTTTTCACACCATATCAAATTGTCGACTTCATTGTTAAAATATTCAAAAGTCATTTAAAAGGCACAATTTGCGATCCAGCATGCGGAACAGCAGGCTTCTTAAATCAAGCGAGCAAAGCAAACTGCAACGCAAATCTTCTCGGCTTTGAAGTCGACGAAAGACTCGCATGGATTTCCAATTTAAATCTACTCCTTCATGGTAACAAGCATTATGCAATCAAGCATATGAAATTCGGAGGAAGCTTAGGCCAAGAAGCGAAAAAATTTTTCGGGAAAATCGATGTCATTCTAACAAACCCTCCTTTCGGAAGCGATTATACAGACCCATCCATTCTAAACCACTACCTTCTCGGAAAAGAGCGCAACTCTAGACGACGAGGCATTCTATTCATCGAACAAGTATGGAATTTCCTTAAAGATAAGGGTTACGCAGCAATCATTATAGACCAGAGTGTTTTAAACGCAAACTCCAATATAGACGTAAGGCAGTACATATTATCACATTTTCAAATACTGGCAATAATCGATCTTCCTGAAACAGCATTCATGCCATACGCAACAGTAAACACTTCCATTCTTTTTTTACAAAAAAATAAAAAAATCATTAATCGGGAAAAAACATTCTACGCAAAATCATTTAATATCGGAAGAAAAAATAACGGAGATGATGATTACAACTATCGTGAAAACGGAACTACAGAACTCAATAGTGATTTATGCTCAATAGTCCATCAATGGGAAAATTTCAATTCAGGGAAAAAGATTTGTGACAACTGTTTTTCAACAATTTTAGATTTCAAAGAAGATAATTCTTTACGACTTGATTACGCATATCATCATCCTTTTAGAAATCACAGCAAAGAACTTTTAAATAAAAGCAATTTCAAACTATTGCCTCTTGTTGAAGTTTGCGAGGAAAGGAATGAAACTTTAATTCCGTCAACAGAGTCAGAATTTTCAACAATACAATTCACAGGTCTCGCCAATATAGAATCCTACACAGGAAAAGCAACAAGGACACCAACGCCAACAGCATCTATAAAAAGCTCCGTGAAGCGTTATGAAGTCGGAGATATTATTTTTTCCAAAATGCGTCCTGCATTAAGGAAATGTGCCGTTATGAAATATGAAGACGGAGGTTACGCATCATCGGAATGCACCATTTTAAAAATTCGAAAAGATAAAAACGGAAACAACATTATCGATTCGGATCTTTTATGTGCAATATTGAGATCAGATTTCGTGTACGGACAAATTATGGGATGCATTACAGGCATTGGCAGACCAAGAATCAGTGGCAAAGATTTACGAAATATAAAAATTCCAGTACCTCCGGAACAAATTCAAAAAAACGCCATAACATCGATGAACACAGCAAAAGCATCTATTAAACAATTAAAAGAAAAAGCAGCTCTACTTCTTGCAGAAGCAGAAATACTCGAAAAAAATTCTTTGACCACCATCGCTAATATCATGTCGGGAATTTGATTTATGAATAAAAATGAAATCTCTCAATATTTGTTCAAAAAACGCAGCGCCGTAGAGCTATCAAGGTGGTTAAGAACCGTATATTTTCCGGAAATAACCACGCGTTTTAACAATGAAGAATTTCTTAAACGATTCGCTCTTTATCAAAACGAAAAAATTCCAACAAATGAAAGAAACCTCACTGATGTAAGAACCCGCATGGGCGTTCTCATTGAATTTGAATTAGCAAGGATTTCAAATGATTTATTTCATGAGTCAAATGTTCACAACATCTTTTTGAGCTATGTCGTTGCCAATAGATTTCCCGATCTCGAAGTACGAGACAACAGCGGCAACAGATACCTAAGGTTCGAAATTAAATGTCTTCAATGCAAAGCTGAAGAGAAATCAGCAAACTTCGACACCTTAAAAAAAGATATAGATCCTAGCAGTGATTTTGTAATCGTTTGCTTATGGGATTGGGTTGATCAAAAAAACAAAAACATAGAATGGGATTCCTTCCCCAAAATATTTAAAGTGTTCATTTTCCACGCCTACTCGCTAGCTTCACTGCGAGACACTTACTGGTTAAATAACCCCCCGCAAGATTTAGGAGAAGGTTATCAAGGTTTCGACATTCGATATGCAATCACCTGCAAAAAAGGGATTTATTCTAAAGAACAAGGTAATTACGGGAAATTAACCCGAATTAAAACAAAAGCAGACGGATTCAATTATTCGCCTCAAGAAACAGCAGAACTCATCGACACGGAAAATGAATACAATTTATTCAAAGAGGAAATAATCTTCCTAGGTTTCAAAATCATCGCTCAGGAAAAAAAACATTTAGGAATGAATTCTATTTCCCTCAAAGAAAATGGCAACACTTATGGATTCAAAAAGAATCATACAGCTTTTTTACTGTCTTCCAAACTAAACAAAAAAATTTTTCACGAAACATCTTTTTACATCACAAATAATTTAACTCAGTGTATTGTCATGACAGATAAATACAAATCTACTATATACAAATTAAAAAACAAAGAAATAAAAAAAATAAAAACGGACATTAAGCCAAAAAAAATTATTGACTTTATCGATCCTGTTTAAAATTTATTTTTTGTTGACAGAAATTTAAAACTTCAGAGTCAAACATCAAACCCGCAACATGATTTACAAAACGAACCAAATTAGGTAGGGAGAAATAATCTATAAGTTCACCTTCCATCGACTCTAAAGCAATCTGGTTGACAGAGGCATCTTTTTTCAAGCAAAAGAAAAAACCTCCTCTTTTCGTCTCACCCTCTAAAGACCGAACACACAATGTCATACATCCATATTGCGTCAAAAGCTGCTGCAATCGCTGATCCTTTATTGGGGTATCCGTATCTAAAGTTACTATTGGATATTTAGGTTGCTGTTGTAATTCAAAATTTGGCATATGCAACACCAAGCAAAAATGAAAATTACAAAGATCCCCACACTCTATGCGGGGATCTTTCATTAATATCTTCGGGACCTACCTAACCTTAACGGTCGTGAATGCAAAAGCTTCGCCGTCAGCGTCGTTAGCTTCGAGGCCATCAGCGGCGGCAGCCCAGGTCAGCTTAACAGCCTGTGTCTCGCCCATGATGTAAGCTTCGTTTTCAGCAACAGCCTGCTTGAACATTTCACTGTCAGAGAACAAGGTCACTTCGATCTTGTCAGTGATGGTGTAGTTCTGTTCCTTACGGCGGTTCTGGATGCGGTTCACCAATTCGCGGGCGACGCAAGCGCGGCGCAGGTCGTCGGTGACGTTCAGGTCCAGAGCAACGGTAAAGTGGCTGTCAGCATCCACGGCAAGGCCTTCCGGCACAATGCGCTGGATCATGAGGCAGTCTGCACCCACTTCGCCAAATTCGAACTTGATAGTCTCACCACCCTGCAAAGCCTTGATTTCGTCAGCGCTCAGGCTGTTAAGCTTTGCAGAGATGACCTTCATGTTCTTGGCGTATTCAGGACCCTTGGCCTTGATGCCCAGGAAGTTAGGCTTTGCGGTAAGCTTCACCAGAACAGTTTCGTCTTCCAGGAACTTCATTTCGCGAACGTTTAGTTCTTCGAGGATGAGGTCCTTCATGGTTTCTGCCACATCCTTTTCTACGGCACCGTGGGGCACCACAGTCATGCTAGCAATTGGCATACGGTTCTTTACGTTGTTCGTAGCGCGGATTGCACGGCCCATTTCCACCATGCCGCGGACCATTGCGATACGCTGCACCAGAGCTTCGTCCTTCAAGGATTCGTCAGCGCTGGGGAATTCGCAGAGGTGTACGCTAACAGGTGCGTTGGCATCCACTTCGCGAACGAGAATCTGGTAGATTTCTTCGGCCAGGAGCGGCAGGAACGGAGCAAGAATCTTGCTGAAGTCCACCAGCACCTTGTACATGGTAGCGTAAGCTGCATTCTTGTCGCCATCGTTTTCAGACTTCCAGAAACGGCGGCGGCTACGACGGACGTACCAGTTAGTCAGGTCATCCACAGCGGCGATGATTGCAGGCACCACGTTGTACAAACGGTAAGCCTTCATTTCCACTTCGACCTTGGCGGCCAGATCCTGCAGGGTTGCAAGCATCCAGCGGTCCAGTTCGTTTTCGGACTTCACCACTTCACCCGGATTCCAGTTCAGCTGGCCCTTGGCGGCGTCGGCATTGTGGTTACTTACGAAGAAGCTAACGGCGTTCCACAGCGGGAGCATCACCTGCTTCACGATACCCTTCACGCCTTCTTCAGAGAAGCGCAGGTCTTCGGCCTTCAGTGCAGCAGAGTTAATGAGGAACAGGCGGATAGCGTCAGCGCCGGTACGTTCGATAAGTTCGTTGGGGTCCGGATAGTTCTTCTTGGACTTGGACATCTTGGAACCGTCTTCGGCCAAGATGATACCGTTCACGATCACGTTCTTGAAGGCAGGCTTCTGGAACAGAGCGTTAGAAAGAACAGTCAGGGTGTAGAACCAACCACGAGTCTGGTCAAGGCCTTCGGCAATGAAGTCAGCCGGGAAGCTCTTTTCAACCAGTTCCTTGTTTTCAAACGGATAGTGGCGGCTAGCATAAGGCATGGAGCCAGATTCGAACCAGCAGTCAAACACTTCCGGAGTACGCTTGAATTCCTTGCCGTCCTTCTTGATGACAATCTTGTCCACGAAGTGCTTGTGCAAGTCGTCCAGAGTTTCGCCAGTAAGGTCTGCCAATTCCTTGATGGAGCCCACAGCGATCATTTCGCCGTCGTCAGCAATCCATACAGGAATCGGGGTACCCCAGAAACGGTTACGGGAAAGGTTCCAGTCGCGGGCGTTGGCAATCCACTTACCGAAGCGGCCGCTCTTGATGTGGTCGGGAACCCAGTTCACGGTCTGGTTGTTTTCGACCATCCATTCCTTCAAAGTCTTGGTGACACCTTCTGCATTGGTAACTTCGCCATCGATCTTCAAGAACCAAGTCTTGAGGGCGCGGTACAGCAGAGGCACGCCGGTACGCCAGCAGTGGGGGTAGCTATGAACGAAGGTTTCGTGCTTGAACACGCGGCCCTGTTCCTTGAGGTAAGCGATAATGCTCTTGTCGGCTTCCTTTGCACCCAGTCCCTTCCACATGGGGACCTTGTCGGTGAACTTGCCTTCGGTATCCAGCGGGTCAAAAAGACCCAGGCCAAGAGATGCGCCCAGCTGGAAGTCTTCTTCACCGAAGGAAGGAGCGATATGCACAGCACCGGCACCGTCTTCGTCGCTAACGAAATCGGCAACGTAGATGGTATAACGCTTGGCCAGTTCTTCTGCGGTGGCGTAAGCGTCGCTAATGTGGAACAAAGCTTCGTACTTGAGACCAGCAAGGTCAGAACCCATGCACTTGTCCACAATGTTGGGCTGCTTGAAGTAAGCGCCAGCGCGTGTACCCATGACCCAGAACTTCTTGCCGTCCTGTTCTACGCAAACGTATTCGGCGTCAGCCTTCACTGCAATAGCGAAGTTGGAAGGAAGAGTCCAAGGAGTGGTGGTCCAAACCAGGATGTTGGAACCAGCAAACTTAGCGTCGTCGGAAACCAGCGGGAAGATAAGAGTCAAGGACGGGTCCTGACGGTCCTTATAGCCCTGGTTGGTTTCGAAGTTGGAAAGCGGAGTTGCAAGAGCCGGGCTGTACGGCTGGATGCGGTAGCCCTGATAGATGAGGCCCTTGTCGAAGCACTGCTTGAACACCCACCACACAGATTCCATGAAGTTCTTGTCCATGGTCTTGTAGCCCTTGTCGAAGTCCACCCAGCGGCCCATGCGACGAACCGTCTTGCGCCATTCACCGGTGTACTTCAGAACCTTGCTACGGCAGGTTTCGTTAAACTTATCTACGCCCAGGTTCTGAATTTCGGCAACGCCAGCCAAGCCCAGTTCGTTCTGCACCAGAGATTCAATAGGCAGACCGTGGCAGTCCCAACCGAAACCGCGGGGAACCTTCTTGCCCTTCATGGTCCAGTAACGGGGAACGATATCCTTGATGGTACCAGCCAGCAAGTGACCATAGTGCGGAAGGCCCGTTGCAAACGGAGGGCCATCGTAGAAAGTATAGGGTGCAGTTTCCGGACGGCTGTCCAGAGACTTCTTAAAGCTATCATCCTTATCCCACAATCCGAGCACGCGCTCTTCGATTTGCGGGAATGTTTCTTCCTTTTGTACTTCGCGGAATAACTTTGCCATTGTTTACCTCGGGGCATACAGCCCCCTATTAAATACGGGCGTAAATTTAGCAAAAGGCGAACATCGTGACATTCACGCTTGCGTGAAATGGCATGATTGAGCCGTACTAAATGCAAGCGTAGCTTGCCAATTAGAAAATAAAAAAGGGGGGCAGCCGCCCCCTCGCTTCAACTTTTGCGCAATTCACCCCCAAAAGCAGGCGGCGCAAAATTTTACGCTACCCCCACCCCTAAGGGGACACCCCTTAAAAACCCCGAGAAATGCTATCAAAACTATGCAAGTTTTCTATCTGCTCCCTGGAAACGCAATAATCTTTTGAGCGCTCACGTTCCTTTTGCAGTTCAAGACCAAGAGCCCCGTAAAGCTGGTACATGAATTTCACTAGTTTTTCTTCAGATCTAAAACGACTTGCGATCGTATCCCGCAAATGAATTCTTACATCGGGAAAGAGTTCCTTTGTAGAGGCTAGCAAAGGACGGTATTTTACAACATCGCGAAGTAACTGATCGTCAGAAAGTGTTGGGTCCAAAATTAAAAAGACATCTATGCGCAGGTTAATAGACTCCATTCGTTTTTCTTCATCAAATTTTTGATCAATTTTTGAACGAGTCCGTTTAAGTTCAAGGCCAACAGCATCGAAAACAGAAAGAGGAGCAACCACACTTTCTGTCACAAGAAAAAGTGATTGTTCACTAGGACGAGACAAACCGTCTGGACCTTCACCAACCGCCATATACTTGATAAACGTAGCAGAGTCCAAACGAGGCCTGCCGTTAAACGAATTATGAACAGCCCACACAAAACGTCCCGGGTCTTTACTTGAATTCTTTTCTAGCAGCACATACCGTTTTTCCTCTTTCAGGGGGTGTTCCCTGCTAGGTAATCGAGGTTGAATATTCAAGGGATATTCTTTGTAGTAGTATCGAGAGCTAAAACCACCAAATGCACCAACAGTTATGTAATCCTCATTTATCAAAAGGCTTAAATAAGGGAAAACGTTCTCGCTATGCATGAAAACCTTACATGTGGAACTTTCATGATCCACATACTCACGGTAATCAAAGCCTTGTGGAAGGTCTTGATCGCCAGAATCGCTGCAGGCAAACACAAGCAAAGCAATTAATAGCAACAACTTTTTCATAAAGCATCACTTAAAACAGCGTCGCCACAAAAGCCAATACATAGAGAGGCAAATCGTTGGGCCTATCGACGCAGGCTACTGCCGTACCGCTGGCGTAATGACCAGCATAAATCTTGCCGTCATCCAGACAATACTTGGCGGTGCCGCTAGCATAATGGCCTGCATAAATATGGTTTCCGTCAACGCACCATTCGGAGGAACCGCAGGCATAATGTCCGTTGTAGATTCGGTTACGGTCAAAGTTTGCAACAGCTGTTCCACTGGCGTAGTGGCCTTTGTAAATCTTTCCATTGTCAAAGCAGTATTCCGCCGTGCCACTGGCGTAGTGACCAGAATATAAACGATTATCCGCAAAGGTCCATTTTGCAGTTCCGCTGGTGTAATGGCCCTTATAGACTCTGATTTCTGACGACATGCAACCTCCGAATTAAGTTCCTATACAAACTATAATTTTTTAAGCAAAAGGGCACTCCCAAGGGAATGCCGCAGTTTTTAATTCTGTCGTTTCAGATGTTTTCCAAGAAGGAGATAATTTCTTCTTCATGATTCTTGTAATTACCACACCAGATTTTTTCAAGTTCATCAAGTTTGTCATCGGCAACATCGTCCAACTTAGGAATTCTTCCTTATTTTTTCTATAGAGTAATTCGTTAACGCCTTCGCAAAGAACTTTGTCGCCTATATATGCTTTAACAGACTTGACCGGCTTTGTTGAAATTACGCTAATCACCGTAATTTAATTTGTATTAATTTCATTAGCGCACTTATAAGGATCAACACACGAGACCAACATGAGCGAACAAAATGCGAATAAAATTCTGCTCTTTCTCAAAAAAATTTCTCGCATTATTTCATCCTCTCTTGTTCTAAAATTTCATTAAACGCACCCATTCCTAAGGATACCAAATCGGAATATTGCCGATCTGATTTTACCGCTACAGGCAAATATTTTCCGACAAAGATTCTGTCAATTTCATCGCTAAACATAACCCGTTCCAATGTATTTAGTAAACTGGCTTCAAAAAGACTAAAATCAAGATTTACTTCAGCATTAAGCTCTCCAATAAGTTCAATTCCCAAAGAGGTAAAAACTGCATAGGGATGCATTTCCTCATATGTCATTTGCGGATTTTCATAAAAGGCGTTCCACTGATTCTGTATGGCCCGAGCCAGATAGCGATAAGCGGCTCTCTTTTCAGGACTGTCTGGAATTTTCGCATCAATTAGAGAATCCAGGTCATCCCTTACACCATTTCCATCTCTGTCATAACCTAAAATTTTTATTCTCGCCGTATCTGCGGCTGTTGCAACATCGTCGTAGTGCTCATTCGATACAGAGGGATGCAATTCATCTGCATTTTCAAACGAAGAACTAGACAAGTTCCTTCCCAAAGATATTAGGGCAGCTGCTAAGACGCTCAAGAATAAAAAAATCAAGAAAGCTTTTTTCATGCCAAAAAATATAAACAAAGCACCCCCAAGGGAGTGCCGTGTTTAATGACAATGCCGTCATCTCTAGGTGTTTTGCAAGAAGGATATGATTTGTTCTTCATGTTCCGTGAAATAACCACGCCAGATTTTTTCAAGTTCATCCAGCTTGTCATCGGCAACATCGTCCAACTTGTATTTTTTACCATTTGCAGACGGCGAAAGCACATGGACATTTTCGCGGCCAATGTCAGCCATCACTTCGTAATCGCTACTCTTGCCAGAACGGGCAACCCATTCATTAAGCACGTAGCTACCCCAGCCAAGCAAGGTCTGGTTGTCTTCAACGCGAACCATCATATCCATGTCAGTATCAAAGGTAAGGATACGGTAATCGTCGCGGAAACCAGCTCTCTTCAAGCCTGCATTCAAAACCGCAATGGGAGAATTTGCCCACATGCCACCGTCGGCATACCAAGTATCTCCAAGCTTTTCAACATCAAAGTAGGTAGGAGCACAAGTGGACGAAAGAACCGCGAACCACTTATCCACATCGGCATCGCCTCTGTCCCAAACCTTTTCTACAGACTTTTTACCATTGAGTCGAGTTGTGGGAATGAAAATCGGTTTTTCCCAATCGCTGCACTTACCCTTCATGCAGTCCATTAGAAGTTCTTTCAAGCGTGCATGATTATAAGTCGGCTTTTTAAGATCCTTAATGCGTTCCCACAAGGAATATTTCTTGAAAATATCCTTCAAGTTATCGCGGTAGAACTTACGGATCTTTTCTGCAGACATTCCCTCATCGAGGCAAGCCGCTACGATAGCGCCGGTAGAGGTACCACCAAAAGCGGCAGCATTCTTAGAAATCCAGCCTTCCCCAAGCTTCTTTTCAATTTCACACATCAGCGCAACCGGACCAATGCCCAGCGCACCACCACCATTAATAGATATAGCCAATTTATCTCTTCTCATAGCGGGCCAATTATAACATTTGTTAATACACCGTATTAACAGAATCCATACAATATGACAATTTCCTTACATCTTGTAATATTGGAAATGAAATTTTTTTGAAAAAAAAACATCCTGAGATCGTATTTTGTTCCCTAGGAATGGAAGAAAATTATGAACAGGATCATCAAAAAAGCATTTTTAGGGATTTCCGTAATCTGCGGGCTTGCTTCAGCAGCTTCCGTCAAAAGCCCCTTCGTAACAGTCCCCTGGAATGGCTATTCTGGCGCGGCCAGCTTTACCTTCGATGACGGATTCTACCAGGCAGAGCCTCTTTCCCAGATTCTCGAGGATATGCCCGAAGTCAAGGTGACATTCTTCCTTACTAATATGGGTATGAACCTGCTTGACTACTTTGGCCCCACATACGCTGAACTTGCAAAACAGGGGCATGAAATCGGCAACCATACCAACAACCATTTCGACCTCACCTCCATTGCAGAATCCTCCCTGAAATCAGAAATTATCGATTTTGCCGGGGAACTGGAGCAAATCATGGGCTCTTATGGAGCTGAAGTGAGCGTCACATCCCACGCACTCCCCTACAGTCAAAACAACGACATTGTTTCTAGCGTCATTGATGACCGCCATTTCATCAATCGCAGTGCAGGCGGACCGGGTAAACACGACTGGAATGTGGAACCCAACTGGAGCAATATGGATTCCAAGGTTTGGTACACCACCCCCAACGCCGAAGAAGATTTCCTCAACTCTATCGATGCTTCAGCCATGGTCCCTTCCTGGCTGGTTCTTCTCAATCATGGAATCGCCGATCTTGGAGAAGGTTATATCACCCAGGATCTGATGAAGGAATTCATTCAACGTGCCGTAAAAAACAATATGTGGGTTGCCCCCTTTAGCACAGTCGGGGCCTACTACCGCGCCCACTTTACCCTGGATACCGCCAAGGCCGTTGCCGATGGAAACAATCTTACCGTCACATGGGAAATGCCCCACAAGAATATGCCCAAAAGCATTCCTCTCAAGGTCGTCATAAACGAAACTTTCGTCAGAGAAAATTTCGGCAACAATGCGAGCATCTACATCGAACAGGATGGTAAAAGAATCTACCCCGATGAAGACGGAATTTTCATTCTTGAATTCACTTCTTTAAAGGCAACCATCCACGGCTCCTCCAAGACTCCCGACACCAAGCCCTACATGGTTCGTTCCGACCTTAGAACACAAGACGATCCCTTCTCCGAAAACACAACGTACACCCTCCTGGATGCAAAGGGAAGACGCCTTGGTAATATTACCGAATTCAAAGTCCCCGATTTTATGCCCAAGGGCCCCTACATCATCATCTCAAAGACTCCTGGATTCGCCGCCAAGGTAAGAAAGGTCATCCACTAGAGAACAACAGCACCTCCAATCCAAAACTTTAAATTAATTTTGAAGAAACGTTTTGGATTTGACTTATGGCAAAAAAGAGTTTAGCGAAATCGGCGGTGAGAACACTCATCGCCACTTTAGGATTAACGAGTTTTAGTATGGCCGTGCCCCCTCTCACTACAGTCCCCTGGAACGGCCATGTCGGCGCCGCCAGTTTCACCTTTGACGACGCCATGGAAAATCAGGTGAAGAACCTGACTCCAATCCTGGAAGAAATGCCAGACGTCAGGGTGACCTTTTTCCTTTCAAACATGGGCGGAAACAGCCTTAGGCAAAACGGTGCAGGTTTCGCCAAACTGGCCAACATGGGCAACGAAATCGGCAACCATACCGACAACCATTTGCAACTCCCCGATCAAGATGACGCCAAGCTAAAATCGGAAATTACTGATTTCGCTACGGAAATCGAAAAAGTCATGGCCGAAAACGGAGCCGAAATCAACATCACTTCCCACGCCACACCCTTCTGCGCCAACAACGAAAAAGTATCTGGCGAAATCAACCAGCATCATTTTATTAACCGCGACTGCGGCTGGCATGGGCGAAACGACTGGGATGTAGAACCGGAATGGTTAGGCATGGCCTCCCGAGTCTGGAATTCTTCGGAAACGGCGGACACAGAACTTCTAGAAGCGTTAGATACAGCCGCATTCATTGGCGATTTTTCAAATGCAAATCCGTGGGACGTTCAGGTAAAGGGAGGTTCCTGGCTAGTTCTGTTGAACCACGGCGTATCAGATGAAGGCGGTATGAGCATCACCCCCGAAGCCATAAAGAAAGCCTTTCAACGCGCCCTAAAGAATGACTTGTGGGTAGCCCCATTTAGCACGGTAGGCGCCTACCATAAAGCACATTTTATAATGGATAAGGCAGAAGGTACCGCAAACGATAAGGAGTACAAGATCAGTTGGGAAATGCCCCACCCGCATATGCCCAAGAGCATTCCTCTCAAGGTAAAATTGAACGAAGAATTCCTGAAGGAATCCGGTTTTACTGCCGATGACAATATCGTTATCGAACAGAACAACAATGAAATTCAGCCCGACGAAAACGGGATCTACACCATTGAATTCTGCGATTTAAGTCTGACTATTAAAAAGTCGGCGGGAACATCTAAACTGAAATCCACCATTAGCACAAAACGCAAAACCGATGGCAATCACAGCGGCATTTTTGATTTGAACGGTAAGCGACTCAACACACGAAATCGCCCGAAAAATTCCACGCCTACTTTCCTTTTTCCTTAGCCTTCTTACGGCGCCAGGTCTTGAATTCGCTATATAACGTGCTGACGGTATAGACGAACAGCATAAACTTGACGGTATTCGCCGGCTGATTCAAGTTGCACATGCCCCAGGCAATGGTCATAATCGGCAGGTGAATCAGGTAAGGATAGAAAGAAGCCTTGCCCACTTTGCGTACAATTCCGACAGTGAAAAGCCTGGCCATAAAGCCCTTGCCGCTCAAAAGCGACACCAGGAACAATCCGTACAGCATCACCGGAACGGAATGGTGTGCAAAATAGTTCCAACCAGGATTGGCCTTGGGACTCATGATAAATAGGCTTCCGTAAATGGCGGCAAGTACCACAAACTGGGCTATGCCACTGACAAAATTCTTTTTCAGGTAGTCAAAGCAACCTTCATTGTACAATCTGAAAAGGACCATGCCGAAAAGGTATTCGAAAATTCGGACCGGAGCAAAAATGTGGAAGAAACGGTATTTGGCGCCGTAGCCATCAAACCAAAGATTTCCGCTAAAGCCAAAGAAAATGGCCCACAAAATTCCCGGAATAAACAGCGTGCCAAAAAGAATCCAGAGAGTACGATTATTCTGCTTGAACAGCCAACGGCTAAACCAGGGCGTAATGGCATAACAGACGAAGAAGCTGGTAAGGGACCAGGAAGGTTCATTCAGTTTCATGCCCAGATCGGGAACAATGGACCATGTCAAAGTCAAGTGCAAAATCAAGCTGCGCCAGGGATGCGTCATATTGGCAAGGCCCTTGCTCACACAATCTGAAACTTCACTCAAGCCCGGCAAATGGGTGTATCCGCTAAACTTCACGATCATGGCCACGAACATGAGCAAGGTCATAAAGAAGTGAAGGCGGTACAGTTTTGAAATGCGACCGAACATAAAGGGGATAACAGGAATGCGACGGTCGGGATCGCTAAACTTACTTGCAAAAAGGAAACCTGCCAGCACATAGAAAATACCAGCAGCAAACGCAGGAGCGCTAAGAATAGGCATCAGCCATTTATAGTCAGCCAAGTAGCCAAGGGCATTGGAACTGGCCAAGTGAAGCAGCACAATGTTCACGCTAGCCAACAGGCGAAGGCCATCCAAAGCGGGAAAGTAATTTTTCTTAGGCGCAGTCTTTGCAGAGGAATTCGTTACGGAATCGGTCATAATCTTACTGCTGTTGAGTGTCAGCGGAATTTTCGTTTGAAGTTGAATTTTGCGGGCGGGGAACAGCGACGTTTTCGCGAGTCACCACACTTTCGCGGGCCAACGCCGCCGTAGTGCGGGTTACAGCACGACGCTGTTCACGCATACTGGCCAAAGCCTTGGAACGCTTACGGGCGGACTCCTGAAGGTCCACCGACTCATCATATTCATCTACGATTTCTCGGCCAAGAATTTCTTCAAGAACATCTTCGAGACTAACGACCCCCGCAATGGCGCCCCATTCATCCACAACGCCGACAATATGTCCACGCTGTTTCAAAAAACGGAGCAGCAACTTATCCAGAGTCAAGGAATCAGGAATCAGCTGAAGGGGACGCATCAACTGACGCAACTTAATATCTCGATGACCGTCAGCCAACTTGTTGTAGGCATCGCGCCTCAAAATCGTTCCAATCCAATTGTCCTTATTCTTTTCGTAAAGGGGAATTCGGGAGAACGGCCAGTTTCCGCGTTCGTCCAGGGATTCACCCAAAGTCTTATTGGCATCCAGCGAGAACACCACCTGGCGCGGTGTCATCACCTTACGCACGGGAACCGATTTCAGCGCAAGAATATTCTTGATCACCAGGGACTGCTGACGGTCAATCACGTCTTCACGCAGGCCAAGGCTAACAAGGCTGTTTATATCCTCGATGCTCACATCCTTCTTTTCCTCGGATTCTCGAGTCCAATGTTTCGTCAAAGTCAGACAGAGCCAGATTAGTCCAGTCCAGGAAAGAATCTTCGTAATGTAGTAGAACGGAACTGCAACTAGGGGGGCTACAATTTTGGCCTGTTTCACGCCGAGAGTCTTAGGCGTAATTTCACCAAAAAGAAGAATCAGGATGGTCAGCACAATAGGTAAGGCCACCTGACCTGCAGGAGGCAAATTCCTTACAGCCAAGGCCGTCGCCAAGGAAGCACCAACAGTATTGGCAACCGTATTCACCACAAGAACCGACGCAATATAACGGTCAATATTATCCTTTACATGGGACATATAGCGGGCCGTAAACTTCTTCTGTTTTTGCAGAAGTTCTATGGTAGCAGGAGGAACGCTATAAAAAGACGCTTCCGTCACAGAACAGAACGCAGACGCCCCAAGACACAGAAGAACTGTTATGACAATACCTAACATTATTCCATCTCCCACAAATTGGGTTCAATGGCCCACAACTGAGTCTGATTCATTTCAGTAATGAAATTCACAAAAGCCTTAGAACTAGGCATCGGCAAAGTATAAGCCTTGTCAGAATCAAGAATCATCAAATCCACATCCGTAGACTTACCTACTCCAGCAAGATCCTTTGCCGCAGCGATGGCATCATCGATACCGCCCAGCTTATGAACAAGCCCCGCAGCAACAGCCTTCAAGCCCAACATAACACGTCCGCCACCATAACTGGAATCTACCGTAGCCTGGGGAATACCAGTCGCCCTCGAAACCACGCCAGTAAAGCGGTCATAGAAATCATCCATGTATTCCTGGAGAGCCGACTTTTCCACATCGGTCCACGGACGGACAAAAGTCTCGGCATCCGCATAATCGTGAGTTTTCACCGGTTCTGCACGAAGTCCCAACTTACTCATGAGTCCCGAGGCGTCAACCTTGCCGCCATAAATACCGATGCTACCCACGATGGCCATGGGTTCTGCCACAATAAGGTCTGCACCACAGGCAATATAATAACCGCCAGAAGCACCCATATGACCAATGCTAGCCACCACAGGAATTCCCCTTTCGCTTACATGACGAAGTGCCGCCCAAATCTTATCAGAGGCAATAGCGCTTCCGCCAGGAGACGAAATGCGGACAATCAACGCTTCTGCACCAGATCCAGGCAACTTGCGAAGAGATTCCGAAACAGATCGTTCCATGCGATTATCAATGGACCCATCAATATTCAGAACAGCAAACTTTGTGCGGGGAGTCCAACTTTCATTGAAAATCTTCTTGTCTGTAGGACGCCAGGTGCGGTAACTAGCCCAAGGCGCATCAAAACCAAAGAAAGACTTGATTGCATAGGCGGGAACCTGGTCAATATACAGCATGGTATCCACAAGCCCAGCCTTCTGTGCAGCCTTCGCCGTAACCATAGGCTTTGTAGCAAGCGTATCTAGATAGGCCACTGCAGAATCGATCGACATGGTCTTGGCGATTTTACGATTAGCAATAATCAACTCAAGAGTTTTCCACAAATCCCTATACAGGGAATCCATATTGGAACGGGCCTCCACAGACATGGAATCGGCAATATAAGGTTCTACGGCAGACTTGAATTTACCATGACGCAGGAATTCAACTTTTACACCAAGCTTGTCAAACAGACCTTTATAGAATAAGATATTTCCGCCCAGGCCACGCCAATTCAGATGAGCCGAAGGCTCCACCACAATACGATCTGCATTGGAAGCTGCCAAAAGGACAGATGGACGAATATCATCAAGATAGGCAACCACCTTGCCCCCGCGAGCACGATGCTTCATCACACAACGGTTGATTTCATCGGACACTCCGATGTTTCCCTTATAGCCCGAAAAGTCAAGAATGACAAGACCACTAGAAGGATCGCGGAACATATGTTCAAAAAGATTGCGGACCTTCCAGATACTAATGGAACTCTTGCGGAAAAATGCAAATTCATCCTCCCGTTCAGACACTTCCATATCCAGGGGTACACGAATAATCTGGGCACTCAAACTTGAACGAGGATTGCGGGCAGAATGAAATCCCCAGGCGCCGCCCTTGGGCAACAAATCGTCATACACATGCAAGGCGAAATTGTTGTAACCCCCGATAGGCATCGAAAAACTCAGTCGATACCCGTCATCCCCATAAATGGGTAGCTTAAGTCCCCAGCGGAAACCATAAGATTCCAGTTCTAACAAGAGACGATGATTCTCGAAATTTTCAACGTCATAGCTAAGGCTGAAAAAATACCCCAGACGAAGGGTCGCTCCAAGATTATGAATTCTCTTCTGGGATTCCGGACCGATAAAAAGCAGATTATCACAGGAATAGCCAAGAGAGAGACTGCGGAATGGGCGAATCAGGACACCAGGCGCATAACTCCACTCCGTCCCACGGAATTCAGAACTGCGGAAGGCCGTAATGCGTGTTCCCAAAAACAGGTAGCGGTTCAACCAGTCAGAACCGTGAGTTAGACTCCAACGTGATTCATCAAGCCCATCGGGCCCCTGCACATAATCAAAACCAGCAGCCCAATGATCCAAATTACCGCCGGCACGAATATTGGTAATTCCATTGTCAAAATCGTAGGAAACCAAGCCGCCCTTGGAATCAAAAGCAGGCACCCCCGCAGGGTTCCCCCAGATTCCATGTTCATTTTCCAGGGATACAAAACCCGACTCGCCAGGAATATAGGCGAAGGCCATCGAAACAAAAAAAACAATAAACACCGCAATCAATCGGGTGCTTTTCAAATAGTCAAATCCATTCTTCATAAACGCCATCACTATATAACATAAAAAATTCACGAATATGTTTTTTTCTAAATTTGCCGTGGAAAGCATAAATACAATTCCCTAACAAGGGGAGTCTAGGTATAATGGCAGACAATTTAAAGAAAAAAACCGCGCACGGAGTCATTTGGAGTGCCATAGAGAGATTTTCTACGCAGGGTGTTCAGTTCTTATTCGGCATCATCCTCGCTCGAATGCTTACGCCTGCAGACTATGGTGTAATCGCCATGCTAACCGTCTTTCTGGCCATCAGCCAGACATTCATTGACAGCGGCTTTTCAAATGCAATTATCCGAAAAATTGACCGTACAGAAAAGGATATGGCCACCATGTTCTTCTTCAATATCGGTATGTCTCTGTTTTGCTATGCAGTCATATTCCTGTTGGCACCATTCATCGCGCAATTCTACGCTATGCCAGAACTCACTCTCGTTTTACGAGTTCTTGCTTTAAAGATTATCGTACAATCCTTTAACGCGGTCCAGACAACAACACTTGTCATAAGAATTGACTTCAAGAAACAGGCTAAAATTTCGCTTGTGTGCGCAGTCATTTCCGGCGCCGTAGGCATCTTCTTTGCATACAATGGTTATGGAGTCTGGGCACTAGTCATCCAGGCGCTCTTCAGCACCGTACTCATGTCTACCCTATATTGGCTTGTCGTACGTTGGCGTCCCACCTGTTTTTTCTCCAGGGAATCCTTTAAGTATCTGTTCTCCTATGGTTCAAAGTTGCTCATTTCCGGAATCATTGACACCGTCTACAACAACATTTATCCGCTTATAATCGGAAAGTACTACACCCCCGCCCAGCTGGGAGGATACTCCAAGGCCGAACATTTTGCCCAATTCCCTTCGCTCAACATCACCCGCATTCTGCAGCGAGTATCATTCCCGGTCCTCAGCAAAATGCAGAACGAACCTGAGCGTATGCGCAACGGTTATTTGAAATTTTTAAACATGTCCACCTTTATCGTATTCCCGTTAATGATGGGCCTGTTCGCACTGGCAAAACCATGTACATTACTTTTCCTGACAGATCGTTGGGAAGGTATGATCATCCTGCTTCAAATTCTTTGCCTTGCCATGATGTGGTACCCTGTACATGCAATCAACCTAAATATGCTCCAGGTTCTCGGCAGATCCGACCTTTTCCTAAAGTTGGAAATCATCAAGAAAACGGTTGGATTTACCATCCTCATCATCACCCTTCAAATGGGTGTTTTGGAAATGTGCATCGGCCAAGTCATCTCCACATGGATAAATCTTTTCATAAACACATTCTATTCCGGTAGGTTTTTGAAAGCCGGTTTTTTCACTCAGATGAAGTTCCTGTTCCCCGCATTCCTGAATGTATCCATTATGGCAGCACTAGTCATAGGGATAAACAGCCTGCTACCTGAGAAACAGTATGCTTTGCAGATTGCAACAGGAATAGCAGTAGGTTGCATTTACTATTTTATCACCAGTTATCTCTTTAATAAGAAGACCATTGACGAACTACTAAGCATGATCAAGAGGAAATAAAATGGACAACAAGCTGATTACAGTTACCTCCCCGCTCCTCCCGTCTCTGGACGAGTTCATTCCCATGCTTCAAGACATCTGGGACCGCAAATGGTTAACAAACAATGGTCACTATCATGAAGAACTGGAAAAAGCCCTGGCAGATTACCTCGGCGTAAAATACATCAGCCTGTTCACCAACGGCACACTGCCCCTGATTACCGCTCTGCAGGCGATGAAAATTACTGGAGAAGTGATTACCACACCCTATAGTTTTGTGGCAACCACCCACTCAATCTGGTGGAACGGACTGAAACCGGTATTTGTAGATGTTGATGAAGAAACTGGCAACATCGACCCCGAAAAAATTGAAGCAGCCATTACCCCGCACACCACGGCCATTATGCCCGTCCATGTGTACGGAACCCCCTGCAACATGAAGCGCATCCAGGAAATCGCAGACATCTATGGCCTGAAGATTATCTATGATGCCGCCCACGCCTTTGGCGTCAAAAAAGATGGTGAATCCGTATTGAAGGCAGGCGACATGAGCACCCTCAGTTTCCATGCCACCAAGGTTTACAACACCATCGAAGGTGGTGCCTTAGTTTGCCATGACGAAGCCACCAAAAGGCGAATCGACTTCCTCAAGAACTTCGGGTTCAACGGAGAAACAACCGTGGTCGCCCCGGGCATCAACAGCAAGATGGATGAGATTCGTTCGGCATACGGCTTGCTGAACTTGAAGCAGGTGGACAGCGCCATCGAAAAACGTCAGGCCGTAGCAAACAGATATCGCGAAGCATTCAAGAACATCCCGGGAATCCGATTCCTCCAGGATATTGAAGGTGTTCGACACAACTATGCCTACTTCCCCATCTTCATTAGCGAAGAATACGGCATCAGTAGAGACGACCTGTACGCCAAACTGCAAGAACACAACATCTTCGGACGTCGTTACTTCTACCCGTTGATCAGCACATTCAGCGCATACAAAGGCCTGGATTCAGCAAATCCAGCAAACTTGCCCATAGCACACAAGCTGGCAAACCAGGTGCTCTGTCTGCCCATGTTCGCCGGCCTTGACGAAGAAAGCGTTAGCCGAGTCATCGACGTAGTCGTTCACAAGCGCTAGTAAAGCGGTAATTCCATGACGCAAAAAAAATTGATGCTGCTCGGCGGCCTTCGGTATCTCATCCCCGTTATCGAGGAAGCCCACAAGATGGGCATTTACGTCATTACCGCAGACTACCTGCCAAACAATATTGCACACAAGTATTCCGACGAATACTGCAATGTAAGCATCATTGACAAGGATGCCGTTTTGAAGGCTGCTCAAGAACTAAAGATAGACGGCATCCTATCTCATGCTGTTGACCCTGGGGTGACAACGGCAGCGTATGTTGCCGAACGGATGGGACTTCCCTTCCAGTGTTCCTATGAAGCCGCTTGCATTCTACAAGACAAGTCTAAATTCCGAAAGTTCCTTTCCGACACCGGATTTAACACCCCCAACGCCAAAGGATACAACAATGCAGAAGACGCACTCCGCGACGTCGATTTTTTCAACTGGCCTGTTATTGTAAAGCCAGTGGACTCTGCAGGCAGCAAGGGGGTCACGAAGGTTGAAAGGAAAGAAGACCTAGCGTCCGCCATCGCCACAGCACTATCCGCCTCAATCAGCAAGAACTTCGTCATTGAAGACTTCCTAGATAAGGTGGGCGCACAATCCAGTGCAGACGTATTTACCGTAGACGGAAAGCTGGTTTACCCTGCTTACTCGGACCAGTTGTTTGACGCTAACGCAGCAAACCCATATACACCGGCAATTGAAATTTGGCCCGCCTCCATGGAACAAAAATTCCAGGACGACCTCACCTGCCAACTTCAAAGGCTATTTACCCTGCTGAAGGTCAAGTCCGGCATCTACAACGTAGAAAGCAGAGTCTGTTCCAACGGCAAAGCCTACATTATGGAAGTCAGTCCCCGTGGTGGCGGCAATCGCATCGCAGAACTTCAGGACATGGCCACAGGTCAATCACTTATCCGCGCAGAAATTTGCAAAGCCCTAGGCATGCCCGTAGAAAACATCAGCACTCCCCAATACGATGGAGTCTGGTGCAACTACATTTTGCATTCATCCCAAAAAGGAACTTTGGTATCCGTTGAAATCGATGAAGATTTCAAGTCAAAATACGTCCGCGATATAGGTTTAATTGTAAAGCCGGGTGATCACATAGAGCCCTTTACAGGAGCGAATACTTCTCTGGGCACTCTGTTCCTTCAGTTTGAAAACCGAGACCAATTGTTGAATGCATTGAACAATGAAGCCCAATGGCTAAAAATCTCATTGGAATAACAGTATGAAAAAACGGATTATCTTTTTTGACGCAAACCTGTCAACTTTGCCTGCTATCAGATACGCAAAGTCCCGTGGACTTCATGTAGTTACATGCGATAACAAAGCCGAAAACCCGGGACACAAGGAAGCAGACGAATCACTGCTGATTAGCACATTCGACATTGATCTTATTGATGCATACATCGAAAAGAACCCTGTTGATGCAGTAGTTTATTTCGCCTCTTCAGCAGGATCATTTGCAGGTTGTCATCTCATCGAAAAATACAATCTTCCTGGCATTTCCTGCACAGTCAAGGACACTCTTTCCTACAAGAATAATTTTAGGAAGTTCCTCCAAAACAACGGTTTTACATCTTTCCCGAAATTCACTCTTTTCAACGGGAATGTAATTCCTGAAGAAGCGAAGGCCTTCCCCTACCCCGTTATTGTAAAGCCCACGGATTGCGGCGGGAACAACGGAATCACCAAAGTTTGCAGCGAAGCTGAATTACAGCCGGCCGTGGATTACGCACACAGCGTTTCCAAAAGCGGAAACATTATTATTGAAGAATTCATTGAGACTGATCTTCAGATAAACGGCGACTGCGTCATTGAAAACGGCGAAGTAAAAATATCATTTCTCGGCAAACATTTGTACGCTCCCAACAGCGATATTCTTCCTTACTCCACTATCTTTGGAGAAAACGTCATTCCCCAAAATATTCGAAACGATATTGAGGAAGAAATCAAAAAGCTGGCGTCTGCCATCGGCATCACTTCGGGCGTACTGAATACAGAATTTCGAATTTCAAAGTCAGGGAAAATCAACTTCATTGAAGTAAACTCAAGACACAGCGGAAACTTCATTTATCAACTGATGAACAAGGCTTACGGAGTTAGTCTTGAAGAAATTGGAGTCAAGTTGGCACTAGGGGAACCGTTAAACATTGACGGATGCAAGCCCACTGGATTCTTCGCCTACGCATTGATCTACTCTAACGAAGGCGGAACATTCAACGGCATTGAAATTTCAGATTCATTAAGTCCGTACACGCTCAAGCAATTGATATTCAAGAAAAACGGAGACCCCGTCAACCGCTTTACAAAACTGACAGATCGAGTCGGCATCATGCTTTTGCAATTTCCCACTTACGAAGAAATGCGCAAAATCATCGACAACTTCCAGAGTTACTACAAGATCAACCTTTTGAAATAGCGAACACCTATGTATTCTAGACTTAACGAAATTGCCAGTGAAGTTGGTTCTCCATTTTATATAGTCCATCCAGAACTATTCCGTGAGAATCTCAGGAATTTTTCAAAAGCTTTTAAGGAACTTTACCCCAAGTTCATCTTGTCTTATTCCTTTAAAACCAACTACACTCCGTTTCTGTTGGAAATCGTTAAAGAAGAAGGCCTCTACGCAGAGGTTGTATCTGAAATAGAATACAATCTAGCAGAATTGATAGGTTTTCGTGGAGAACACATTGTTCTTAACGGGCCCATTAAGGACGAGCCTCTACTGCAGCATGTTGCAAACAACGGAAGCATCGTCAATTTGGATTCCAGCTATGAAGTCGCCAACATCCTTAAGTTGAAGCAACAGTTCCCCGAAAAGGATTTTAGCGTCGGTCTTCGAATCAACATGGAGTTGAACACTCGTAATGGAGCCTCGGCAATTCAGGGTGGACTTACCGAAAGCCGTTTTGGATTCACCGAAGAAGTTCTTCAGGAAATCGTTCCCGAACTAAAAGCCGCCAACATAAAAATAAACGCCGTACATGGCCATGTATCAACAACAAATCATTCTGTGGACAATTACAAGATTATCGCAGAAAGATTAGTTCAAATTTGCGAAAAATTCCAATTGAACGATGTTCAGTATGTAGATCTTGGAGGAAGTTTCTTTGGCGCCGCCCCCAAAGAAGTTGATGTATCAAAACGGCCTACTTATCATGATTATGCTCAAGCCGTTTGCGACATTTTCCTGAACAACGCCTGGTTCGACCAGCACAAGCCATACATCGTCATAGAGCCGGGTGCAGCCGTTGTAACCAACGTTTTTGAACTGGCCACTAAAGTCTACCAGCACAAAAATGTAAATGGGAAACACTTCGTTTCTGTGGACGCCAGCATTTATCAAGTCCGTCCTAGCGGAAAAACAAATTATCCTTACGTCGAGTATAGCGAAAACGAACCTCAGGAACAAATCGTTGCAGACGTCGTTGGATCAACCTGCATGGAAGTAGACAAAGTGGCCGAACAAATCAAATTGACCCACTACCAGAAAGGTGATTTCCTTGTTTTTAAGGCTTCCGGAGCTTATCGAATCAATTTGACCCCCTTCTTCATCAATCCTCGATGCGCTATGGTATCCTTGACTGAAGACGGCTACAAAGTCATCCGCAAGCGCCAAGACGCCAAGCACCTATTGGACATGCTAAGGTAATTTGCATTTCATAGAAACATTTAAATTTCTTGAAAACCGCAGACGTTAAAAAACATTTGAAAAAAAACTATGCGGATCGTGGGAATCGCAAAAGCAGAAAAAGGAATATAATAACAATGTGTAACAAGCCATTAGTATCCATTCTTTGCACAACGTATAACCACGAAAAATATATCGCCCAGACCATCGAAGGATTCCTCCTTCAGAAGGTTAATTTCCCTATCGAAATCATCATCCATGATGACGCCTCCACAGACGGCACCGCAAAAATCGTACGGGAATACGCAGAAAAATACCCTGACTTAATCAAGCCTATTCTTCAGACCGAAAATCAATATTCCAAAAAAGTCAGCGTCTGGAACACCTTCGTCTATCCCAAAGCTCAAGGAAAATATTACGCGGAGTGCGAAGGCGATGATTATTGGATAGACCCGAATAAATTGCAAAGACAAGTTGATTTTCTAGAAAGTCATCCTGATTACATCTTTTCTCACACGGCTTTCAAATATTACGATCAGACCAACGACAAATTTCTAGAAGATAAATCAATTCAACAGAATTTGGATATTCAGAAAAATAAGCAAAGCGATTTAAGCCTCTATATCCTAGACGCCAATCAGTACCGAGTCCAAACGGTCACCACCGTCTACAGAAGTTCTCTCTGGTCCAAGATTAACGACGACTTCGCAATAAGCAAATATTTCCTCATGGGAGATACACAGCTATTCTTCTTCGCATCGACTCTTGGTAAAATCCACTACGATCCCACAGTCACATCAGTCTATCGTCTGACGCCCAACTCCGCTTGCCACAGAGGCGAAAAGAACAAGGCTCAATACCGATTCAATCTATCCTGCGAAGAAATGCGCGTGTACCTTTCCAAGTACATCAAAGACGAAGCCATCATCCAGAAATTCAAAAAGGATTTTGGAAAGGCCCTTATTCGCTATGCTGTATTCGATCCGACATTTCGCTCTAAAATCAACGAGGGCGTCATTTCGGCAAAACAGAAGATAGCCTTATTCTGCGCAAGACACAGCAGAATCGCCAGAAGAATCATAAAGAAGAAATGGAGACTCTAGGGAGTATTTTCATTAATCCATCTTCGTCTTCCGACGACCCACTTCCTTAAATTATTTACGGCTTCTCCATAGTTCCGAACACTATTGGAAATCCACTTGCCATGTTCATGAAGGATATCCCAGCGCTTAAAGTTGTTTTGCGCAGGTAATTCTAGGGCTACCCCAAGAGAATCAATAATTCCCTCAGCCCCTTCAAAAATCGGGCTTAACTTTTTCCAATACCGGTCAACTGTATCTGCAAAAGCCTTATTTGAAAATAATCTTGCATTCCAATAAGCATCTCTAGTTCGCCAATTTTCGCTTAACGCAAGAGCCTCGTTATAAATTCGCATTCCCCCAAAAGCTACATCAAAATCCCAAACAGGCCCCATTTTTATCGGGCAACCATCCGACCAGGTAAAATAGACGCTGGTAAAATAATTCGCATCTGGATTTTTCGCAAATTCCGGAATCCAAAAATGTTTTGAAAAAGCGTCAATGTCAATCCATTCAGAGATTTCCTCTATAGACGCCCCTTCAACCGTCAGCAAGAATCTTTCAAACGATTCAACATGATTTAACAATTTTTCCAAAGAACTGTCCGAAGCATTTTTAGGGTAATGAATTCGGAATGGCTTATTCGTATCTAACACATTGGCAAATACAACTTGTTCTCCTTCGTTATATTTGGCATCAAACTCCACCAGATAGGAATCCACATCTTCAGGGAGATTTACCTTATTTTTTCGGACTTCGATACTCTCTGTCAACAGGTAAACGCCCAGATATTCGCTATTTAAATAAAATTCAAAAAATTCACTTCGCGGAGAAAATTCCATTCCAATGTCAGATGCCAACCTATAAGCCAAATGATTTTTCATCAAACTTTTATCTGCATAGTTGGCGACAAGAACCCACTCCTTATTTCGAGGCATCCCCAGCATTGATTTTTTTTCTTCAAAAACGATTTTATAGCCCCGTTTCGGCATATCATTCCAGCTGGAGTTCCCACGTCCCTTGATGCGCATCTTTAACGATTCTCCCTGTGCAGAATCTTCCCCATACACACGCATGCTAGCCCATGTATAAACGCCCTTCTCAATATCACGCTCGCAAGAATCCGTCTCTATGACAATACGCTGAAGCCCAACAAAGGGAT
This sequence comes from Fibrobacter sp. UWH1, assembly GCF_002210365.1. Classification (NCBI taxonomy): domain Bacteria; kingdom Pseudomonadati; phylum Fibrobacterota; class Fibrobacteria; order Fibrobacterales; family Fibrobacteraceae; genus Fibrobacter; species Fibrobacter sp. UWH1. The sequence continues at coordinate 45,909 of NZ_MWQG01000020.1, read as the reverse complement.
ACTCAGAATTTTCAAATGGAAATTCATCTTCAAGAGCTATACTTTCTACGCAGGAAGCCAACGAAGATTCCGATGCGCCTTGACCAAAGGAATCATCATCCTGTGACGTTTCCGTACAGGACAATAGCACAAACGCTAGAAAAAAAAGGCAGACCGTTCTTAAAAGCAAACAATACCTCAAATAGATTTATGTTTCTACCCCGAACAAGCCAAAACAATAAAACTTATAATTATCTATATTAGTAATAAATACAAAAAAAAATTATGACTTTCAAACAAAAATACCAGCTATTCAAGACAGAAGTCATCCGACCGTGGATACTTTCATTTCCGAGCCGCAGAATTCGTACACGCTACCTAAAAAAGATCCTGGGAAAGATGGGCGAAGGAGTCTCCTTTCTGCGCCATGTCAAGCTGTTATACCCTAAAGGCATTTCCGTCGGGGATCGAGTCATCATCAATCAAGATGTACTTTTGGACGGCCGTGGAACGCTAGAAATTGAAAACGACACAGACATTGCAACAAATGTAATGATCTGGACCATGGACCACGACCCCAATAGTGAAACTCACGAATCCAGGGCAGGCAAGGTTCATATCGGTCACCATGTATGGATCGCTTCAAGGGCAACCATACTTCCCGGAGTAACAATCGGGAACGGAGCAGTCGTTGCATCAAATGCCGTCGTCACCAAAGATGTTCCCGCCAATGCAATCGTCGCAGGCGTACCCGCCAAAGTAATCGGCGAACGAAAGAATTCGCTCCAGTACAAGCACGACTTCCACCCCCTTTTCCGCTAGCCCATGAAGATTTATTTTGGCATTGACGAAAACGATTGTTTCAATCCGTATGTTTCGATTCTTATAAAGCGTCTAAAAGAAATAGACGACACCCTGGAAGTTGTTTCGGGAATTCAAACCTTCTGGAATGAAGAAATATTATCCTGCAACATCATACACATCCACTGGCCAGATATTCTTCTAAAGAACACAAATAGGACCCCAGAGGATCTGGGGTTACGTCTGCAAGCTATCAAGGAAAAGGGCGGCAAGATTGTAGCAACATGTCACAACATCAAGCCACACTTTGCAAAGTTTCCCTGGCAAACAGAAGCCTACACAGTGGTCTACGAATTATGCGACATGATCTTGCACATGGGGAACTACAGTCAAAACCTGTTCAAGGAATTGTATCCTCGCAGCAGACACGAAATTCTCCCCCATCATATCTATGATGACAGATACAAGGATCCCGTCACAAAAGAAGAGGCTGCAAAAAAACTTGGACTAAGCACCAAGTACACTTACATTCTATGCCTTGGAGCCTTTAGAGACCAGCAGGAACGAGATTTACTACTCGGGCTAACCGACTTCCTAAAGAAGAATTCCATCAAGATTCTTGCCCCATCATTCTTCATCGAGCGAAAGACAAAGGGCATCCGAATTTACCTGCGCCACGCAAAGACAAAGCTAAAATGTCTATTGCTGAATTTACTGCACAACATCAAGACAAGTGCAAAAATCATTCCCGAAGAGGAGATTCCCTTATTCGGAGCGATGGCAGACCTGATGCTATTGCAGCGCGTTGTCATTCTAAATTCAGGGAACGCCTCTATGGGATTCTATCTCGGCAAAGTTGTCGTAGGCCCCGATACAGGAAATGTAGGTCCGTTCCTGAAGGAATCCGGGAACCCCGTATTTGAAGTAGGCAGCAAGGAATCTCTGATATCCAGCATAAAGGAAGGCTTGGCGCAGGCTGCCGCCGGGTACGGCCAGAAGAACAAGACTTACGCACAACGGCATCTATCCAGCAAGACCATTTCTAGACAGCTTCTTGATTTTTACAAGAGCCTCCTGTAACTAATTCATTTTTCAAAAACAAGGTCTTTCTTCAAGAGGTCTTTTAGAAATCCTCCGTCTTCGCGGAAAATAAAGACGCAGGGAACATCAAAGAAGAACGCCTGCTGATTGAACTTGAATGAAGCAGCTCGGAACATTGTTCCACACACAATGTGGTTTGCGGCATCATAAATAATCTGACCCACAGGATCATTTTGAAGAACTAGAATACATTCTTTATGTCCGGAAGTCAAATGACCTGTTTTTGCCCCAACCTCCATGAGATAGGCATATTTTGCCTTTTGAGGAAGAATTCCATGATCAATCCATAGCGAGAAAATTTTTCCATGTTCAACAAATTTCGTTGTACCGATTTCACTCCAGTTTCCTTCACGATTTTCAACCTTTACCTTGAAGGTCTGACCGTCTAGACTGCGATAACCAATTCCATTATGCAGAACCATTAACGATTCAAGAGAGTCGCCAACGGCAGGAACAGACTCAAGCGAAAAATCCGTCGACAACAAGCGCTGATCCAGTGTTGTTCGGATCGGAGAATCAATCCTGCTAGAAATATCAGCCCCCAGGGCAACGACAGTGCCATTGATGAACACCCAGGTTTTCTTGGCAAAGATTCCCGAACGATCAACAATCATTGTTGCGACGCCAATGTTTCCTTCACTCAAGCCACCAACAAATCGAGACTCATTAGTCACACGTTTTTCCTTCTGTTCGGACTTGTCGTAACAAGTAATCCCAGGAAGCATAGACCAATCCCATAGAGGGTAAATATCCTTAAAATCATCCGGGTGACGGTATACAGATAGGACTCCCGCCCCTAACCAAAACCCCTTCCGATTTTCACGATTGATGCTTTCGCTACCTACCGTTTTCCTTGAAGACATCTTGAGAGAGATGTAATAATCATCGGAACGGCAAACCATCAATTCTCCTCGCTCAAAGTAATGGCAACCCGAAAGAAAATTTTCTCCTTTTATTTCCTTTTTCCACAAGGAATAATCTTCCGCACGGGAGGAATCTACACTTTCCAAATTCCTGATAATATAAACGTATCCCCCTGCATTCTTGTTATCGTCCTTACGAGAAATTTCACGGCCTAGAACCATGGGATCCACCATCCCTTTCCACATCATCCAGCGATTTCCATGCAAGGCAAGAGCGCTCATTGCATCAAGTGTTTCCTGATTAAAGGCATATACCGTCCCACGACAAAAGGACGCCCACTTCGCTCCAATAGACAAAGCCATTTTCCCGTACCCGCCATTATACAACAGATTGCCATGCATAAAAAAGGAATGGTCCTTCTGGTGCCCTTCCCTACTTGTAACAAGCATGGTGGACTCAATATTTTTCAGGCCATCATAAATCAGAGAATCTCTTCGCTCCAGAATTCCACGGATAACGACCAGTTCAGAAATCCATGTTCTGTTAACACCATTCCGACTCGGCAATTCAGGGAAACATCGAATAATTTTGGTCCTCAATGAATCAGGCAATTCATCCCACAGCAACAGTGCAATGGGAGCCAGTTCCCTCGGCACACCGACTTCATTCATCCACCAATTATCGTTTACAAAATCCTCTTCGCGACTAAACCAAAAAAGCAGAGACCTTATTGCGGCCTCCTTTATTTTTAGGCACTCACTATTGGCAGTCGGTCCAGCACAGGCATATGCATAGCTTTCCGCCAACGTTCTCGTCTTTTTCAAATGTTCAATGGGAGTATGCCCCTTCTCATGATATTTGGGGCCAGACCATGTTCCGTCAGAATGTAGGTCCTCAACAATTTTCAGGGATTCTTCCGGAGGAACATTCGAGGAATAGTCCTCTCTCAAACGATCTAAAAGGGAATCCAGGTCACTAGCCATGGCCGTAGATACCGCTAGTAAAATAGCGAAAATCAGTCCACAACCATTCATACGATCCCCTATCGGGAATTTCTAAACTGACGAACTAAACTGGAGAAGCTGTGGGAACGCAACAGGGAAATCAAACCACTGAAAGATTTTTTCCAGTTCGCCTGCTTTTTCTTGGCTCGATATTCCTGCATAAAACTTTCAAAGGCGGTCTTGAAAGATACTTCGTCCCATTCCTTATCCAAATACTTATCGTACATGCAATAAAGGAAACTGTCATATATCTGGCAGCCTTTCATTCCGCTTAAACCGAAATCATTCTGCTTCAGCATGGTGTAATACTTGAAGGCCACATCTACAGAGAACGTGGAAATTTCATTTACCACATTTTTCACCACAAAATTCTTCCAGGATTTTTCAACAGCCTTCAGCTCATCAGCCCTCATGGTCTTCTGTAAAAGACCAAAGGTGTTCAAGGTGCAGGGATAGGCTATATCCGGAGAAATGGACGTAATGGAAGTCCCTGTATTGATGCGATAATGAATAAACATCTTATCGCATACGACCATCCGTTTGGCACGAACATTCGCCATGGTCGAAAAGAAGCAGTCGTTCATGCGAGCCTGTTCCTGAAACCGCAAGCCTTCCGCTTTAATGAAAGAAGCCTTATACAGTTTATCCCAGGCAGCGGTTCTGCAAAACTGGAACAAATCCTCGGCAATATCCTTGCCAGAAAAAACCGTTCCCTTGGGCACAAGACGTTCCTTCAGGGAAAACGACTTTGTGGATTGAACACCTGTTTTCTGGTCAAATGTGGCAGCCTTGCAGAACACGATGTCAGCATCATCTTTTTTTGCCGCAGTCACCATCGTTTCCAGCATATTCAATTCAAACCAGTCATCTGCATCCAAAAATGAAAGGTATTCACCTGTAGTCACCGCAAGTCCTGTGTTACGGGCATGACCTGCATTAGACGCCTCCTGTGAAACAACCTTTATGCGAGAATCGCGGGAAGCGTAATCTTCGAGAATGGCAAGAGATCCATCTGTGCTACCATCATTAACGCAAATTATCTCTAAGTCTTTCAAGGTCTGATTGACAACAGTATCCAAGCACTCCTTTAGATACTTTTCACCATTATGAACAGGGATAACAACGGAAACAATTGCGTTCATATCACACCTTCTTAAAAAGGCTCTTTATCTTTTTGCAGATTTTCTTTCTAAAGATGTAGGACTTCAAAATCATACGTACAACAAAAATTTGAACGGAACTCACACCAGCATAATTCTTATAATAATAAGATTCCGATTCAAATCGGAGCATCAGCCTCTTAGAAAAATCATAATTTTTATTTATGATTTCAGAGTGATTATGAAGAAGGTGTACCGCCGGCACATAGTGGGTTACATACCCCCTGTCATGAAGTTTCCTTGAAAGAATTAATTCCTCGGCAAATAGAAATGTATTGGGATCAAAACAGCCAACTTCTTCAAAGATTCTACGGGGAATCAGGAAAAAAGCGCCCATGACTCGGAAAACCGGATTTTGAACAAAATTTTCTTGCAAGTCACCCGAAGTCAACTTTTTAGGCAAAAAGCGAGCCAAGGGATAGCAAAGATTGTCCAACCCCCAACGTAAAAAGAAATTCTTTTCAAAATAAGGGTTCTGCGGACGTCCATCCTTACCGACAATGGACGGGCCGACGATAGCCACATTCGGCTTTTCGGTCTCGGCAATCAGGGTGTCAACCGAAAGAGTATCATCAAGGACAAGCAAGTCATTATTTGTAAAAATCAGATAATCGCTTCCCAGGAACTCGCCTGCAATTTTCGCGCCGGCATTATTTCCCTTTCCATATCCAGCATTGCTAGTATTCTTCCACAAAAGCAGACGGTAGCCATCCACATTCTTTTCTTCCAGAACAGATCCATCATATTCTGTTATCGAAATAGTGGAATAGGCGCTAGACAGTTTCACGAAATTGCCATCGTCAACGCTATTATCAACGACAACAAAAGAAATTTCCGCAGGAGACTTCTTACACTTTTTTATATAGTGAGCAATGCAATTGAGCGTCGCCTCACCAGACTTGTAATCTACAAAGATAAAAGTCAGCATGAAGTTTCTCCGTAAAGTTCAAGCCATTCCTTCTTATGGGATTCCCAGGAATTTCTGGCCATGTACTGCACAGCAAGCGATTCCTTTTCGCCAATCTTACCGCTAACAAAATCAGAATACGCCTCGGCCATCTTTTCAGCAAGAATTTCCACATGTTCGCTTTCGGATTCGTAGTGATAGCCATACAGACAATCAGACTGTTTCAAAATATCCTTGACACATGCAATATCAGGGCAGATCAAAGTTTTCCCAAGAGAGAAAGCCAGCGGAATCGTTCCTGAATTCAGAGAAGAACGATAGCTGTAGGGCACAGTCATAACGCACGCCGACTCTACATAGGCAGACAATTCATCATCCGGAATAAAACCAGGATTAAAGACAATGCGTTTACAGTTTCCAATCAAATTACGTATATCGGCTTCATAGGAAGCAGGTTCCACCTTTCCGCAAATCAAAAGAACAGGCAATTCCACATTCTCGTTTTCACCGAATGCTTTCATAAAAGCCTTCACCAGCACCTCTATATTCTTGTAAGGCTGGATAGCCCCCGAGAACAGCATAATCGGAGAACGTTCATCAATCCCAAACTTCTTGCGAACATCAAGATCGCTTTCAGGGTAAGACCCGTAATAATCTCCATGAGGAACAAGCTTAACCTTCCCTGCATATTTTTCAAGATGGGCAATAGTCAGAGTGTCTTCGCACATCACATGAATAACACTTGAAAAACGGGCCAGCAGCTTAAAGAGAATCTTGTTGTAAAAAGGAGTCTTTACATGAGAAACGATATTGTGAATCGTCCAGACAATACGTTTATTCTTCTGTTTCAGAGCAAGTAAAAAATAGAGTCTCTTTAAAAAGGAGAAAAAAGTCTTACTCTGATCAAACCAGTTGATGTGATAAACATCCGATTCAAACAAATTCCCAGAGCCTTCTTTCTTCATTTCTTTGTAGCTCACACATTGAAAATTGCCCGAAGACTCCAGCAACTTCGCCAGATTAAACAGAAAATGATTTGTTCTTTTTTGACATGACGGATAGAAACAAACTTTTTTCATATCGTACCTCAAAAAAGATGAAGAACTTTCGTGGGAATATATTCAACAAAGAAACGGATAACACCGTAATAGAAAGCCTTAGCCTTCATTCCTGCACGCTGGTGACGTCGGAATGCGTCTTTTACCAAAGTTGCATGATAGGCCCAATTTTCCTTGAAGCTCAGTTCATCGTAGAGGGACTGATGCTTATTCCGGATGTATGAAGTATTTTCGGACCAGTTCAGCACGTTATTAGAAACGCGAGCCTTGACATTCACCTCATCTAGACAAACCACAAGGGCTTCCGGCACAAAATGAAATTCAGCCACCTGAGCCAAACGGATGCACAGTTCATACTCCTGCCAAAAAGTCAAACGTTCATCAAAATTTCCAACTTTTTCAAGCAAATTTCTAGGGAAGAAAAGGCATGAAGTGGAAGTCACGTAAGTGGTACGGATTAGGCGAGACAAGTTCCCAGAAAATTTCTGTGGAGGAATGACGGTATGAAGAGTTTCACCTTCACTTGAAACTTTTTTGAAAGTTCTTCCACAAAAAATGACGGAGCCCGGATGTTGATCGTGGAGAGCTAACTGTTTTTCAAGCTTATTAGGAAGCCACTCATCATCATCATCAAGAAATGCAATAAACTTGCCTGTGGCCCGAGCAATACCCTGATTACGGGCATAATTTCCACCTCGTGAATCCTTGGCATCAATGCGAACGTAAACGATGCGAGGATCTACGGCATAAATTTTCTGGGTATCATCAGTAGAGGCGTCATCCACAACGATACATTCCAAATCCCCCGTGGTCTGCGACAGGGCGCTCTGAATTGCCTTTTCTAAAAGTTGACAACGATTTTTTGTCGTAATGACAACAGAAAACTTATTCACTTACAGCCTCCTCTTCAGTAATCTTCTGAGATTCACCGCTTAAACTTTCTTCCCGCATTTCGTCATCTTCTTCAACACGGCATGCGCCCATACAATACCCCATCAGCATGTAGGCAAATACATTATTGCCGCCAATCTCACCAGACATACAGGCAGACACAAAAAAGACTACCGTAACCAGCATACCTCCCTGTCCATAGTCAAAACGTCGTCGTCTAAAGAAATAGAAGAACGCGAACAGGAACAGCAGAAAATAGGATGAGATTCCACAAAGGCCGTAGTCAATGAGTTGGAAGAAAATCACCGATTCCAGGCCACCAATTTCCTTATCGGTAACGCGGTCATTATAGGCGTCGCGCTCCATCACCGTCTTACTTGTATAACGAACCCCATTTCCATAAATGGGACTGTTCATGAAATGAACATAAGAAAACAGAAGTTGTTCCTGTCTCATCGATATGGAACTACCTTGTCCCTCGACAGAAAATTCTTCAACAAATTTATGTGCAAAATTTGCCACTGCAAACGCAAGCACAACAACGGCAAGGAACTTAATCTTAACATTGACCTTACCTAAGAAGAACAGCAGCAAACCAAGTAAAGAACAAGCAAGAGCCGTTCTTGATCCGGAAAGGCACACTAACAGGAACAGGGCACCCCATACAAACCACACCTTGTTGCGAGGCCACGGAATTCTTTTCATGCAACAGGTAAACATCATCAAGGCACAGCTCATCATACAGCCAAACGCAGAGGGATGAATCGTCGTCACGAATATTCTGTTTCGATAGCTTCTTGAAGCAGAAACGGCACTGTTCAAATCATAAAAGCCATCATAATTCGGGAACGCCTTACAAATCAGGGGGAAGATATAATTCGTACGCAGCACAAACTCGATTACACCCAGCACACATATGACAGCTACAGGATAGAACCACTTTTCCTCAATCTTTATTTCCTTAAAATACAAGCCACCCATATAGGCAACAATAAGGTAGGCATAGCTCTCCATGAAATAGCGGAAAGCATTATAAAGGCCCTTCGAACCGTCCCCATTCAATACAGCAGTTCCTGCTAGAGACATCATCAACAAAAACAGAGGGATACGCAAGGGATGTTTGATGACACCATCAACCAGAGCAGAGCTATTCCTTAAAACAGCCAAGCCAAAGAAACCGTAGAGGAAAGCCTGTTGGGGAGAAATCTGAGGGCTTTGGGTAAAGCTGACGCATTGCGGAAAAAGGATAACGCTTGCAAGAATCCAAGGATAACTCTGATTCTTATTCCCAAGAATCATCATTGCAAACAAAGCAAAGAACGCCAGCAGAACCGCAACACTAATCATATTTCAACTCAACAAATCCTGGTAGCCTCTTTCCAAGCAGCCCTTCACAACATCACCTGTAAAATGAGTGCTGGCACGTTCCCAACCCGCCTTTCCCATCTTCAGTCGCAAGGCCTTATCATTAACGATAGTCTCCAAAGCCTTCGTCAGGGCAAGAATGTCTCCGGGTTCACAAAGAATTCCGCAAACTCCATCTTCAACCACTTCTGCAGTTCCACCAACGAAGGTCGAAATCACAGGCAAACCAAAGCCGAGTGCTTCAACCAAACTCATACTAAAGCGTTCTGCATAGGAAGGAAGCACAAGCAAATCATACTTGGGCAACTGTCTGATATAATCCCCATGTTTCATCCAGGGCGACACGCTGATCAGACTTGATTTCGAGGACTTTTCAACACATTCACGAACCTTGTCCACTTCACCATCGCCAAAAAGGAACAACTCCACAGGCACAGAAAAAGAAGACTTATCAAAGGCTTCAATCAAATCATACACGCCCTTACGATTTCCGAATCTTCCTGAAAAAATCACCTTCACAGGATTTTCATGCAAAGAAAGATCCTCCGGAGCACCGGCAATACTTTCGCCAGGATTCGGGATTACCACGAAATTTTCGGAAGAAGGAGACACCGATCTAACAATATCCTTCATTTCCGAAGAGAGAATGAAAATCTTTTCGGAATGAACGAAATAATCCTTCAACATTAGCTTTACAATTGAAGGCGCTCCATTGCAGAATTTATCAAACAGGCTTCCGTGAATGTGACAAACGTACTTTCGACCGCGAAGACGGAGGCAGCGGCTAATCAAATATTTGCGAAAGAAACTTCCATAACTAGAAGTGTGAATCTGAAAGAAATCAAACTGGCTCGGCGGGCAAATAAGAAGACGCAAGCAAAGCAAAAAAAGAACCGGAAGAGACTTCACAAAGGAGCCATTGTAGCTAGCAATAAAATTGCCCTCAGGCAATTTAAAAAGCTTCTTATAACTCACAAGAACAGAACTGATTCCACCCTGAACATAAAGAGCCGGCCCAATATGACAAATTTTTTCAATCATGAAAGCACCTTAATCTTCGTTTCAAAACTTGAATTTCCAGAACACTTCTTTTGTGCGTACAGCACCTTGCAAGGGACCTTTTCCCCAAAGTGTTCAGAATACCACCCCATCACAGGAGATTCTTCGCCAGACACAATACGATATTCCAGCGACGGATCCGTAGTGATTTGCACCTGACGAGCCCCGGCAACAGAGATTACAAAGACTCCCTTGGAAGTTTCAACCACCTGCGCACAAGGACTTAAATGGAAGGGTATTTCCGCATCATGAGATCCGTCAGACTTTAAAGAGTCCGTGATTATAAATTCTTCCTGGTCCCGCAAGAATTCGACCTTTCGAGAATGACAGACGCCAAGCTTATCATAACCACTGTGGGTTGCAACAACAGAATCATTTTCAACCTGCAAGGCTCTGCACTTAAAATGATTCAACCACATGGTAGGTCCGGCCTGAGTGGCCTGATCCATAAAATCAACGCGGACTGTATTATGGGCAACAGTTCCCATAAAGTATTTACGCCAAACCTTGTGAGTATGATAAGTAAACGTACCCGAATCCACAACAACAGGGAAACCGTCCACATGCAAGATAATGCTCAATGCATCGGCATGACCATGTGCAGCGATACTCAAGAAGCCCAAAGGAGCAGCATCAAAATGGAGAAATGTTTCCCTTCCTCCAGCCATCTTTCTAAAAATGTAATGACCGCTTTCTGTCAGGAACACATTCTTGTCAGGATTATCGCCGTCGGCGTTCAAAGCGTCAAAAGCAGCCTTTCCCTGATTGTCAAAAATCAATTGGTTCTTATCATCCCAACTCAAGTCGGAACGTTTTAGGGAAGCATCAGCAAAATAGGTTGCAAAAGATGTCAGCAGCGATCTAAAGTTATTGAAATGACCACCAGCATCAGGACGCAACAGGAATCCATCATCCCCATCTCCATACATGGGATAATTGTAGTTCACATCCAGCATGGCATTCAAGTAACGAGCCATCTGATGAAGGCGGTCCTTATACGACGACGACAACGGACACCCCGCCTCATCTCCCATCACGGAGGCAAGCAAAAAGAAGTCATCAATAAATTGGATGTACTCGGCAGCCTCTTCTCGATTTACGCCATCGGACACATTCTGCAAGAGAATTTCTCTTTCAAGTCCTGCCTTGGCATAAGCACGATATTTTTCACGTTTTGGAAAATCCCAGCAACATGACGCAATAAAGAGGCCAGCATATTCTGCAACAAGGTGATTATTCGCAGACGAATACAGCGACGGATGCTTCCTTGAAAATTCAATATGCTGGTTCACGAGGGGAAGCCATACTTCACGGACAAATCGTCCGAAGTTTTCGTCAGACTTACAAAGATTTTCAGCATCCAACAACTTCCAGCAATACGCCCAGTTAATTAGACGGATGTTTACCTCGATATTGCTGTACCAGTTTACCCCCCGCAAATAGGGATTCGAATCCATCCACGATGTCACATGATAGACAAATAGATCTAGTAAATCACGATTTCCCGATTCCTTAAAAAGTTTTGCAATACGCGTCAGGAACAGCATGCGGTTAACTTCCCACACATACTTGGCGCTGCCAAATTCATCGGAACGAATATTAATCTTATGGGCAAACGTTTCAGGGAACGATCTTCCCGACGAAAGATCACGATGCCAGTCTATCGGCTTATAAATATCAACAGCCGATTCAAAGATAGGATACATCAAGTGAGCATTTTCATCAGCAACCAAACGGGGCGGAACTTTCCCCTCTAAATTGCATTTTGCAACGTTTCGTTTAAACAGACGTTTATCAAGAACATGCGTGCGGAATCGCTGACCTACACGATAAAAAACCTCTTCGGGAGAAAAGGTCTTAATGCGTTGAATATACCATACTAATGACATTCTCTTTCAAAGATAGAAAAATAGAACAAGTCGACTAAAAATGGAATAAACAAAAAAACTTGAAAAAGCCCAATTTCTTTATTACATTACACAGATGATGATTGAATTAAAAAACACACTTTCCACAATATCGACAATGCTATTGACGGCATTTATTCTTTCATCGATATCCAACTGTGCAATATTTGCCTCAGACGAGGAAGACTCCTCCGAGGAACAGCGTTTACAGGATCGGGCTCACATTTCCATATCAGAAATTCAAATTCAAAATTTAGATTTTAAAGACGATGCAGGTCAATTACCTAGTTGGATCGAACTATACAACTCAAAAGATTCAACCGTCAGCCTCAAAAACGTCTACTTGACAGATAACATAGCGGAACCCGACAAATGGAAATTTTCCAGCGAGGAAATTCCAGCCAAATCATACAAAATCGTCTTCTGCGATCAAAAAGATTCAAATTTTCATACAAACTGGAATCTAGGCAAAAAGGGCGGCAGTATATATCTGCTAAATTCCAAATTTGACGTATTGGATTCAGTCACCTACCCTCAGTTGACAAACGGAATCAGTTACGGGAAAAACAATGACGGGATCTGGGGATACTTCTCAAAAGCCACCCCAGAAAACGCAAACGTAGATTCAAACTGGTATTCGGAAATAGCCAAAACCATAAATCTAAATACAAAATCCGGATTCTACAAAGATCCTTTTATCCTGCAGGCACCGACGCCATCCGACAAGGAAACCATCCGCTGCACACAGGACGGATCTATTCCCAGCAAAAATTCCCCCATTTTCAGTAAGAATCTCCTCATCGAAAAAAACACCATCTTGCGTTGCGCCGGTTTTAAAAACGGAGCACTTACCATAAACACGACAACCAGATCCTACTTTGTCGGCGAAAAAATAAAGATGCCAGTAATCTCCGTTAGCGTAGACCCCATCTTTTTCAAGGAATCCTACTATTACGACAATCACTCATGTTCTGACCCCAACGCGGATGCCGGATATCTCAATGAAACGGAATACCCCGTCCACGTCGAATATTTCGCAAAAGGAAGTTCATCCAAGAAAGCCAGTTTTGAAATTGATGCAGGAATTTCCATTGCAGGAGGCTGCACCCGATACTACCCAAAGAAATCCGTCAACATCAAAATGAGAAAAGTCTATCAAGACGGCAAACTCACCTACACGCTTTTCGACACTCGCCCCAACAACAATAAATTCAAATCTTTCCGTCTTAGAAATCTCGGCAATCGATTCTACAAGGATTATGTAGGAGACGCCGCATTCACAAGCCTTCTGGAAGGGACAACCATAGATTACCAGCGTTCACACCCCGTAGTAGTTTTCTATAACGGCGAATACTACGGAATCCACAACATACGCGAAATATTAAACGCTGATTATATAGAGACCAACTACGGAATCAACTCAAAAACCGTAACCGTCGTAGAACATCACCGCGAAAATTTCAGCGGAAAATCAATTAAAAAATACGTTGATTTCATCAGGTACATCGCCAATTCCGATTTTTCAAGGCAAGACGAATACGACACCCTGCAAACAAAATTGGACATAATAAACTTTACGAACTACATGGCTTTTGAAATTTACAGCCTCAACGACGATTGGCCAACAAATAACGTTCGTGCCTGGAAATCAGATTCCACACGTTGGAAATACATGGCATTCGACATAGATCATGGTTTTAACCTTGATTCCTATGAATGGCAAAAAAGCAACCAGAACATATTCGACTGGATCCGAGACCGTTCAACCCCATGGTCATTTGCCAAGGTTTACACTCAACTCATTCAAAATGATGACTTCAAGAGAGCCTTCATCAATCATTCCGCCATTCTGTTTAGTCACTATCTAACCGCCGAAAAAGTTTCCAATGCAGTTAAGACGATTCTAGCCCAAATTGACTCCGACGAAATGGACCGTGACATGGAACGATTCCCTCGCTCCGTTTCTAAAGACGGCGAGGACATCATAAAATGGGCCGTAGAACGCGACAAATCCGTCATAGAAGATTACAGAAAAGAATTCAACCTAGGCAAGACCACACCTGTTTCTTTCGAAGCCAAGGGAGCTGGCTACATAACCATCGACGGAATGCGGCTTCCAGAAAATCATTCAAAAACATTTAGTGGAACATTCTTTAGAGGAAACAAACTCCTAATAGAGGCCATCCCCGAAAGCGGACACAGCTTTACCCAATGGGACGACGGCGTTACAGAAAATCCGCGCCTAGTTTCCCCAGAAAAGAAGTCTTCCTATACAGCAAACTTTAAATAAAAAAAGCCCTCAAAGTGAGGGCTAATTTTACTGTTAAACCTTCAGCAGCTTCTTATAGGCCCCGATCAGCTTCGGGCGTTCATATTCCCAGCTTAACTCGCTTTCGACACGCTTGCGGCCAAAGCGGCCCATTTCTGCAGCCTTTTCGGGATTTTCAAGCAACCAGAGAATCTTTTCTGCAAAATCTTCCGTGCTAGTATTCTCTGCATAAAGAGAAGCTTCCTGAGCGCTGAACTTACCTTCCTTCAAGGTGAACTGCACAATCGGCTTTCCAAACGCCATGTACTCCATAATTTTATTCATGGTAGACTTGTCGTTCATTTCAGAGGGCAGGTCCGGATTCACACACACATCCGCAGTATTCAACACATCGGCCAGATACTCGTCCGACACGCGACCCGGGAATTCCACATAATCAGAAAGACCCATGGACTGATTCATCTGACGGAGTTCTTCAAGAGAAGGACCGCCGCCCATAATGCAGAAACGGATATCCTTGCGACCTTTCTTATTTACGATATAGTCGACAGACTGGAGCAGCAGATCAATACCTTCCTGCTTTCCCATAACGCCAATATAACCAACGAGATGCTTAAAGCCCTGCTTCACTTCAGGCTTGGCCGGGCCCACTTTCAGCTTCTGGATATTGGGACCGCTACGGACAACCGTCACATCTTCTTCCCGCTTTTTACCACGACGGATGGCAATTTCCTTGTAGGATTCATTAGTGACGATAGCGTGTTTAGCAAAATGGTACGTCAAACGTTCTACCAGGAGCATAGCCTGGTAACCCAAGCCCTTCTTACCGAACTTGGCAATCCACAGTTCCGGATTGATGTCATGATGATCAAAGAGGAACTTGCAGCGGGTCAATGCATAAAACGGGAATGCCGCAATGAAAATCAAGTCAGGAGGATTGCAGGCATGGATTACATCCTGCACGCCCTGCTTCCGGAACACCTTCAAGAGCAGTCTAAATTCATGAAAGAGAGCACAGAAATATTCCTTGAAATAATCCAAGGTTCTGTTTGCTTCAGGAAGCGGATGACGATAAATCTTGATACCGTCGAGTTCTTCGTACGCCAAGGGATACTTCTTTGTCTGGGGACAAATCACAGTAACTTCGGCACCAGCATCATGAAGCGACGTTGCTTCCTGCCAGACGCGCCTATCAAAAGGAACCGGCAAGTTTTCAACAACGATACAGACTTTCTTTCCGCACAACTCAGACATAAAATACTACCAGCAGAAGCCCTCATAATTGGGCAAGCATTCTACAGAAGAATCCTTCACACGGTCCAGATCGAAGAAACGTACGTTCGTGTACTTACGGATCATCGCAGGAATATCGGGATTACGCACGGTCACAATCACCAGGGAACTGCACTTCACCACATCCTCGGTGCAGCCCTTCAAAAGGGGCAGCAAATGAGGAATTCGAGAATTCAAATCCTTAAGGTTCGTTTCTTTTTCCAGAGCCAGGTTCAGGAATCTGTCAAAGATACGGACATTGTAACCGGACTTCATCAGAGCCTCGACCATACGAGTCGAAGCAGAATTTCTCAAATCGTCAGTGCCGGCCTTAAAGGTCAATCCAATAACGCCCACATCCTTGCATCCAGAATTCTTGACCAGTTCAACAACTCTATCGATGTGAGCATCGTTACTCTTTTCAATGGAGTCAAGGACAGGTACACTGACATCATTATTTTCAGCAAGGAACTTCAAACCCTTAAGATCCTTAGGCAAGCAAGAGCCACCATAGGCAAAACCGGGCTTGAAATAGTACGGAGAGATATTCAGCTGAGTATCCTTGCAGAACAAGTTCATCACCTGATGGCTATCGATTCCCAGAGACTTACAAATTGCGCCAACCTCGTTACCGAATGTCACCTTGAGGGCATGGTAAGAGTTATTGACAAACTTGATAATCTCAGCAACCTTTTCGGGAACTTCGGCAATTTCACTGCCAAGAGGTTCATACAAGGTACGCAAGGTCTTAACCGCAATCTCGTTCTGAGATCCAATAACGGTAATGGGAGGATTCAGGAAGTCCTTTACTGCAGTCCCTTCACGCAGAAATTCCGGATTGGAAACAACAGCAAAATCCATATTGACCTGCTTGCCGGAAATTTCAGCGATACGTTCTGAAATCATAGCGTTAGTTCCAGGAGGAACCGTACTACGGATAATGACAATATGGAACGAGTCCTTCTTCTTGAGTGCAGAGCCAATACTTTCTGCAGCGGTTATCAAATAAGAAACATCCAGATGTCCATCAGGTGCATTGGGAGTTCCAACGCACAGGAAAGACAAATCCGTATTCAAGACAGCCTCTTCGACAGACTCGGTTGCAGAAATCAACCCAGCCTTGAAGCCTTCTTCCATCAATTCATCAATGTCTCTTTCGACAATGGTCGGAAGACCCTTGGAAACACGGGAAACCTTGTTTGCATCAACATCGCAGCCCACCATCTTGTTGCCCAGTTTCGCCAAGCATGCAATGCCGACGCAACCCACATACCCAAGCCCAAAGACACTAATTGCTGCCATAAAAAATAATCCTTTTTACTCCGCCTTACCCTTACCGATACTCGTCACTTCGAAACCAATCTTGCGAAGAGCATCTGCATCCAAAATATTACGGCCATCAAACACGAAGGCAGGCTTAGCCATGGAACTGTAAATACGGTTCCAATCCAGTTCAGCAAAGCACTTCCATTCAGTGCAGACCACCACCGCATGTGCGCCCTCGGCGGCCTTATACGGATCTTCGTTAAATTCAACCTGATCCAGTACATCCTTCAGGTCACGCTTTGCATCGGGAATAGCCTTCGGATCAGTTACAACCGGCAGTGCATGTTCAGAAAGGAGGTCGCGAACAACCAGGTTTGCGGGACTTTCACGAGTATCACCCGTATTTGCCTTAAAGGCGAAACCGAAGACGGCAATCTTCTTTCCGGCGATGGTGTTGAACATGGTTTCCAGCATACGGTCCACCACGCGATGGGTCTGCCATTCGTTAATCTTTACCACGCTTTCCCAATAGGCAGCCACTTCAGGCAGTCCATAGTAACCGCAAAGGTAAACCAGGTTCAAGATGTCTTTCTTGAAGCAGGAGCCACCGAAACCGATAGAAGCCTTCAGGAACTTAGGACCGATACGCTTGTCCTTGCCCATGACAAAGGCAACTTCATCCACGTCGGCACCGGTACGTTCGCACAGGGCGCTAATGGAGTTGATGGAGCTAATACGCTGAGCCAGGAAGGCGTTTGCAGTAAGTTTTGTCAGTTCAGAGCTCCACAGGTTCGTGGTCAGGATGCGATCACGGGGAACCCAGTGGGCATAGACATCGACCAGCTTCTGGCAAGCGGCCAAGCCGGATTCAGTCTGGTGACTACCGATAAGAACACGGTCCGGTTCAAACAGATCCTGGATGGCGGTACCTTCAGCCAAGAATTCCGGATTAGACAGAACTTCGAAGTGGAGTCCCTTATCATTGGAATTCAGGATGCGTTCCATTGCGGCGGCAGTACGAACCGGCAAAGTGGACTTTTCCACGATAATTTTGCCTTCATCGGCAATTTCAAGAATATTTCGAGCGGTTTTTTCCCAGTACTGGAGGTCAGAAGCCTTTCCGGCGCCATGACCGAACGTCTTGGTCGGAGTATTCACAGACACAAAGATGATGTCCGCTTCCTTAATTGCAGCCGGAATATCGGTACTAAAGAAAAGATTACGGCCACGGGCACGCTTAACGACGTCATCCAGTCCCGGTTCAAAAATCGGGAGGTTTTCGCTATTCCAGGCATCAATGCGGGCCTGGTTAATATCAACGACAGTAACTTTTACATCAGGACACTTGTCGGCAATAACGGTCATGGTGGGACCACCGACGTAGCCCGCACCAATGCAAAGAATCTTTGTAGTAAAACTCATAATACCCTAAATTTAGAAAAAAAACGTTTTGGACACCCAAAGTGCTACCTAAAAGTGGCTGTTAGGGAGGTTATTTCCTCGGGGAGAATTGTTCGGGTAGCGTCCATGACACCATCAGCCCAGCCAGCCCACACACCACCTGACACCGGAGCAGCGGTAAGAGTCACGGGTGTGCCGGCAAAGAACTTGACAGTCATAGAGTTACGATCCAAGGACAACCCATGGACAAGGATGGTTCCATGCCCCTCCACAGATAGGGAAACCTCCGCCACCTCGCCCAGACCGAAGAATTCCTGCAGTTCCGTCACGATTACGGCCTGACGGGTTTTGGCAAAACTCTTAATCTTATCAAATTGACTACTCATGTAAGAGGATTTATGGTTCCAACAATCCTGATCCCTAGAAATTTCCGACTCAATTTCACCCATCATGGACTCGATTCGAGCAAGAATCCTACTGGACTCAAAATTCATGGAAAGGAGAGTTGTCATACGATTTATGAACGCAATTTTAAACGTCTGATTTTTAAGGAGCGTCCTTAAAAGGAACGTAGATTCCGGTCCGTTGGGCCAAGATTTGCCCTCCTCCGTAGTAGTAAAGTCAAAAATATTGCTCTGATCCGTGGAACTGCCACCAAAACCAAAGTCAGTATCGTAAATGAACCATTTCCATTTTGTTGCGGGATTTTCACAGCGCCACTTCTTAAGATTGTTGGCAGGCCAGTCCCTATTATTTGCAAAAATTTCCGTCTGCATGTAATTCATCAAGTTGTCTACATCAATCTGTTCCGAAACATAGGCATAATTTTCATCCAAAGACAAATCATGATCTTCCATCCAGGACATCAAATCGGTGTAGCCAATAGCGGACCCAGCCGATGCGGCATTATCCGCCTTCAGCAAGTCAATTTCATCGGGGTCGTATCCATAATGGGTTTCGAAATAATATTCCGTAGAGCGTTCACGGATGTTGTGAATACCGTAGTACTCGCCATTGTAATAGACGATTGCGCCACGCCCTCTCTGATAGTCAACGCCAAGCCCTTCTGAAATAGAACTGGCCAAACGATCTCGAATATAGTCGTTGTTAAAATTGCTACCATTATTCCTTAACAGGAAAACTTTAAACTTAGTTAAATCCGGGAAATCAGGGAACAAGGGATAGTTCAATCTTTTGTCGCCATACTTTTCTCGGAATGTAATTGCCACGGATTTTTTTTCATTCTGACGACTGTAGTTTCCGAAAATTTTCAGCCCGGCGTTCTTGGCAAAAGCAGGAGCGCCCTGCCCCACTTCAAGTAGTTCAACAAAAACAGGAACTTCCTTGTCTTCCCAATAGTTGGCACCGTAGTGAGGTTCCGCATGTTCGGCATTGGGACCTTCCATGTAGATTCCCGTATCAGGGTCAAACAGGGAATTGGGATCGCTAGTTATAAAGACCGTCGGAACACTGGGCGTCGTTTCAAAAAGGTAAGTTCGGTTCAAGACTTCTCCAGGGAGGGCGCCCGGAATAAAGCTGGCGCAGCGAACTACAGCGGAGTTGTCCACCTTCAACGCCAAAACCAGTTGGCTATTCTCCGTAGGAACGGCTCCACCAAATTCACAGCGCACCATACTTTCCTTCGGGAACGACACTACAAACTCATCCTGGTAAAAACCTGACGGAGGCAAATCAGTCAAAGTATCCAAAGCAGGCGACCTTTCCGAAACCACATCGGAAACTGTCACACCATAAGGCGTCGCATCGGCAAAGCCCCAGCGGCCATCACCCAAAGACCAGGTCTTTTCAACAGGCAGTTTGGGGTACGCCACAGAGTCCATAATTTCCAACGCATTTTTCATCAAGTATAGCGAACCACCTTCGTTCTTGATTTTGAAGGACGTATGAGGTTCATGCCCTCTGTTTCGCGCGATGTAAGAGAAGGCCTTCACGGTCACTTCCTGCTTTTCCTGACTTTCCGGGCTCATCCTAGTTCCATAAATGATGGACAAGTCAGGGAACGTCTTCCCCGTAGGAAGCAAGGCGCGATACACTGTAGAAGAATCCCCCGTTCCCGTAAAGACCAATTCGTAACCTTTCCAGTCATCAAGTCCCGTTTGCCCCAAACGGAAGGACACCTTTCGATCCCTGGTGATAAAGGCATGAAGCAAAATCTCATTGGTAGCCGAAATGTCCAGCACATCATTTTCGCCGCTACTCCTCGTCCCCACAAAGGACGAAATGGAAGACCAGCCCAGTTTCTCATTTTCGCCTAGACGCATCCGGGCGCCAAACATCCGTCCATTATTTTCCGTAAAGCACAATTTTTTCTGTCCGTCTAACGGTTCAGAATAGCTTTCTCCCGGGGGATCATTCTGGGCATCTGTCCAACTCCAGCAACCCGTTCCAATCAAGCTGATTGAATCATGAGGAGCAACAAAATCAGGCAAATTTTTCCCGGATAGATAAACCAGCATGAAGGAATCTGGCTGTAGAACCACATCTCCAAAAATCCATTTTTCAGGCTTGTCCAGTGAATTGGTCAAAGCCATTCCCTTTAGATTCACCGGTTCGCTGGAAGAATTATACAGTTCAACCCAACCGGCATCACCACCCTCATGATCATCATAGACCGTATTGATGGGATCCACTTCTGTAAAAATAATCGGGCCGCCCACATAGGAAAACTTCGGGGGTTCCGTAACCGTAGAATCTTCCGATGACGAGCTCATTTCAGATTCAACAACCTGAACACTTTTGGTTTCACCACTCTCGCTGGAACACGCTACAAACACCAAGGTCAGCATTAACACCCAGAATTCAATTACCAAAGAATTTAGGCAAATTTTTTTATAGTCTAACATAAGCATACCCGATTCAAATATATACAGAAATGCCCGCCTAAGGGCGGGACTTGCAATCTATATCACACAAGGGCAAACAGATCTTTCACGAATCATTAGGCCTTTTCGCCTTTCTTTAAACGAGGGCGACGAACCACGAACAGGGCCGCTCCCGTAAGAACAAGCGCAACAGAAATCATCTTTCCAAGAGGGAATGCCTCGCTAAAGACCAAGGCTCCCGCAATCGTAGGAACAGCAGCACCGACAGCAGCGCTGAACGGGATAATAAACAGGGCTCTGCCCCGAGAAAAAGAAACTTGGGAATACAAGAAGGCAATGCCGTAAGTGACAATATAACCCAAAGTTCTAAAGTCTAGAAGAAGGGCTCCCACGGAAGAAAGAGTCACATTGTCAAGGTCAAAATCCATGGCGAGGCTCTTATAGAATGCAGCCGAAATTCCAAAACCCACACCCATAATCAGGGAATCCACCATTTCGCGATCCTTAACCCAAAGGTGAGCAACAAGGGTAGCACCGCAAACGACCCCGGCATAAGCCCACAACATAGAAACATCCTGTACGCTGGTCGCTTCGCCAAGGGATTCTACAGAATAAAGAAGGCCTACCACCACAAAGCAGATCGCTACAACAATACGGCGAGTCAGAACTTCTTTCAGAATAACAAAACCCATCAATGCCGTCAAAACCGGATTCAGCACCATCATAGGCTGCACCTGACTCAAGTCATAGCGTGCCATGGCTATGTAATAACCAATAGTCGCAAGGCCGGAACAGCTGATGCCCAACCACCAAAAGCCATTACTCAGGACGCCTTTCAGAAACTGCCAAGGATTAGACACACCACCAGTACGTTTGCCCACGGTGGAAACACCCGATTTTTCAAGGATATTTCCGCAGGCAAAAAGAAACGCGGGGCCAATGGTCAAAAGAAGAAAAAGCATGGGGAGTTAATAGTGAAGAGTGATGAGTGATGAGATTCCTTGAGTGTCATTCCGAGCGAAACGAAGTGGAGTCGAGGAATCTAGCGGTTTAGATATCAATTACGAATTATGAGTTAATAAGCTAGGAGCCTTCGGCGCGATTATTTACCTCAAAGGAGCCCCAGGCTCCGCCCTCATACCTCGTACCTGTCGCCTCGCGTCTTACAGTTCGTCGTAAATTTCCTGATAGATCCAGTAATTACCCATGACGCGCTTTACGTAGTCGCGGGTTTCCCAATAGCTCACATCTTCAGCACGGACATCCCAAGGGAGGCCCTGGCCTGCAGCCTGCCAACGTTTGGTGGGCTTGGGACCTGCATTGTAATTGCCCAGGACATACATATAGTCATCGTTATACTCAGCCTTCAGATCCACAAGGTAACGGATGCCCAGACGGATGTTCATATAGGCATTGTACAACTGCTTCGGATCGAAGTTCTCGATATTTTCCAACTTTGCCAGGGTCTTTCCTGTAGCGGGCATAATCTGCAGCAAGCCGCAGGCGCCAACAGGAGAAGCAATTTCAAAGTTGAAAATGGATTCCTGACGCATAACGCTATACACGAAGAAGGGGTCGATGCGATCACCGGAATGGAACTTCACCTGATCGCGATAAGGAATGGGGAACAGGTAATGCAGGACGGCAATGGGCGGAGCCATAAGACGGCGACGGTCCATATTGTTCTGGAACTGACGAGCCAGTCGGTAACCGGCAGCAGTTTCGCCCACTTCATAGAACAGCTGACCATATTCATAAAGGAAGTCCAGACGCTTAGCATTCTTCTTGCGAGCTTCATCGTAAAGAGCGAATGCCTGATCCGTAAAGCCATAATGGAACAAGGTCTTTATGCGGTTATAACGTCCCGGGCTATAAGTAGCGTCAGGCTTGCCCAGCTTTTGAGAGTCACGAATCCAGGCCAAAGTCTGTTCGGGCGACATGGGAATACCATGGGCATAGGGAACGTCCTTCGCATCCATCAGCTTGTATTCCACCAGCTTCATGCGACTACGATGAGCGTAGTAGGCCAGCGGGAAATCGCGGATACAATCTAGGTAGGCTTCGCGGGCCAGGGAATCCTTGCCCAATTTCATGTAGGCATCCCCCAGGAACATGCGGGCGCCACTTCCACTCCAGAGGAACTGATCCTTGGTCGCATCGGTGAAAGCATCGATAGCTTCCTGCCACTTTTCCTGCTTGAAGTAGACAAAGCCTATGCGGAACTTGGCCCACTGACGCTTAACATTATTTTTGAAACGCTTGTGAGAAAGCTCGCGGTAGCAAACTACGGCGCTATCATACTTCTGATTCTGCTCGTATTCAAAGCCACGAACCCACAAATTGTTGGCGTTTTCCTTGCTGTACTTGCTTACGTCGGCCAGCAGGGAATCGAACATCTTAATTTCGCGGGCATACTTGCTAGAGTTGTTGCGAAGCAGACGCAGGGTAGACTGAATCCACAGAGGACGCATTTCCACAGAATCCAGCAAGAATCGGAACTGCTTAATGGACTCATCTTCCCGCTTCAAGCCGCGAAGAGCGACAGCGCGTTTTTCCCAAAGGTTAATTCGAGTATCCATGTCCAGGCTGCTCACAGGCAACTTGCTCTGGATAGAATCTTCAGGAAGAGCCACCGCAGATTCCGGAGACTTGGCAAGCAAGGCCGCATCAAGAATCTGAATGGAATCCAGCAAGGTCAGGCAGCTAGCAGCCTCGTCCTTGGCGCAGGCCATCTTGGCATAGGCCACCTTCTCCGACAAGCTTTCCGGAGCGCCCTGAACCTTACGCAGGCGACGAATGGCCGAGAAAGCAGAATCCTTATAAGAAGTAGAACTTGTCAACAACTGCATGTAGACGCGTTTCGCATTCTTCAGCTGCTTGAACTGTTCCAGATACTTGGCATAACGATACTTAAGGGCAGAAGCATCGTCAGACTTAGGATACTTATCAATAAAGGCCTTGATGGAATCTGCATGGGCACGATCACTCAAAGTAGAATCGGCCATGGCGGCCTCGATACGGAGGCGGCTTGCCTGACGGTCCCAGGAGGCATCCTTTTCCATGGCCTTGTTCTTCTGGAGGGTTTCGCGCATCTGCTTGAAGTCACCCTGCTGGAACTTAGCCTTGGCCATACGGAGAACGACGGCACCATCCAAGGCCGTATCACGGCCCATCAATTTGCTGTAAGCGTCAAAAGCACTATCCCACTGTTCCTTATAGAAGAACTGGGCCGCATTGGCAAAGTCACGAACATCCCTAGGCTGGGATTCGTCCAGGCTCAAGGCGCGGGCACGATCATATCGAACCACCATGTCCTGGAATCGATTTGGGGGAATCTGTTCAAGTTCTGCATACGGATTTACAGGTTCCACAGGCATAGAAGCCACAAGGCTGTCAGTTGCCTGAAAGGGCTGCGGAACGGCATTATCTATAATAGGTTTATTCTGAACAGAATCCGTCTGGACGGAGTCAACCTGAGCATATGCGCCCACTGCACACATGCTTATTATTGCAACAAAAACACCAAATTTCACTTTTCTCTTACTTCTTGCTGTTATCGGCCTGGCCCACCACACTAAGCACGCCCAGGTCTCTAATAGCCTGCGCATACTTCTTGTGAAGATAGGCGTTTACGCTTTCGGCATCGTCCATCTGAAGCACGGTCAGAGCCGTTTCCCTGACATCTTCAAAGTTGATGGATCGAATAATCTTCTTCGTAGACATGACGTTCCATGGAGTCATGGAAAGTTCATCAATTCCAAGGCCAACCAGCAGCAAGACGCTCATGGGGTCAGCACTCATTTCACCGCAAACCGCCACAGGAATACCTTCACGATGGGCTGCCTTGACAGTTTCATAAATCATGCTAAGCACCGCCGGATGGTGCGGCTGGAACATGTCTGTAATAAGTTCGTTGGTACGGTCCACAGCGAGGGTGAACTGAATCAAGTCGTTTGTACCAATGCTGAAGAAATCCACTTCCTTGGCAAGCTTGTCAACAATCATGACAGCGGCAGGCACTTCAATCATCACGCCCACCTTCACCTTGGCACACTTCTTACCTTCGGCTTCAAGTTCATCACGGCAGCGTTTGATGCATGCCTTTGCACGGCGAAGTTCCGTCATGCCAGAAATCATGGGCAGCAAAAGTCTCAGGTTGCCCTTGGTATTTGCCAGGAGCAAGGCCTTCAGCTGGGTACAGAAAATATCTTCGCGATCGAGGCACACACGAATGGAGCGCCAGCCCATAAAGGGGTTAGACTCACTCACAGCATTAATGCCACTAACCAGTTTATCACCACCAGCATCCAGAGTACGGATCGTCACTGGGCACGGAGACATTGTCTCGAGAATATAGCGATAGGCATCGCGTTGTTCATCCTGCGTGGGAGCATCCTTGCGCAGGAACAAAAATTCAGAACGATAAAGGCCAATACCCGTCGCACCGAAATCCGTTACTTTATCTGCTTCACCCGGAATTTCGATATTGGCGTGGAGGGTAATATACTTACCATCACGGGTCATAGGTTCCAGCTGTCGCATGGTAAACAGTTCGCGACGCTGGCGTTCAAAGACTTCCTGCCTTTCGCGGAAATCCTTAATGTCTTCTTCGTTGGGGTTTACGACAACCTTGCCGCTAGAGCCATCAACAATGACGACGTCCCCAGCCTTGATAATGGCGGCTGCGTTACGCAAACCAGAGACTAGGGGAATCTGGAGAGAGCGTGCAAGAATGGCCACATGGCTAGTACGGCCACCGGTATCCATGGCGAGACCGCTCACCTGCCCCGGCTTAATGGACATCAACAGGCTAGGCAGAAGTTCATGGCCAACCAGGACAACGCCTTCTTCATGAGCCACATCCTCCAGCACAGGTCCGGAGTCTTCCATGGCGGCCATCAGACGATTATACAAATCCCTAAGGTCAGCCGCCTTGTCTCTCATGGCCGCAGAATCAATAGATTCAAAGCGGTCAATGTAAGCCCCAAGAACCACATGCACAGCCCAGCGTGCATTCTTACGGTCCTTGCGAATCTTATCGATAATACCATTTACCAACCCGGGGTCCTGAAGAATCATCAGGTGGGTTGCAAAAATCAGGCTATCCTTCATGCCTGCGCGGCTTTCGGATATTTCCTTGATCTGGGCGATTTCCTTGGCCGTCTTGCTAACAGCCTTCAAGAAAAGCTGTTCTTCGTCTGCCAGTCGACTTTCAGGAAGAGTTTCCTCTACTACAGAAATTTCTCGGTTCGAAACCGGGAAAACCCGGCCCATAGCGAAGCCGGGAGAAGCGGGAACGCCGGTCAGTACAGTGCGTCGCAACGAACCGTGAACCGGATTCAAGCCATCATTCTTAGCAGGGTTCTTCGTTGAAGTGGTCATTGAACAAACCTTCCAGCAAGGAAGCTACATTCTCTTCATCTTCACCATCGATTTCGAACTTTACTTCGGAACCAGCGGGAATAGCAAGCATCATCACGTTCAGGATGCTCTTGGCGTTTGCCTTGGCCCCTTCAAAAACGATGGAGATGTCGCTCTTAGCCTGGCCGGTAATATCAACAATCATACCGGCGGGACGCGCGTGAATACCCAACTTGTTTGTGACCACTAATGTCTTAACTATCATTTTTTCCTCAGAAAATATCCACGTTGACGTCCAGACCGTCCTGCAGAATAATACGGAACAGGCTATCAGCCGAATGAACCGTCTTCACGATGTCGTCATGCAGGGCTCTGTCGTTCAACAAAATACCGGCGGTGTTGTCCTTGGATTCCAATTTAGTCTGGACTCTTCCAACCAAATCATCTAGGTGCTTGGTCACACCTTCCAGTTCGCCAATCAAATTATTTGCGTTACCCATCACCTTATCGGTACTTGCAAACATATTGTCAATGGGAGACTTTACACCATCAATAAGGCCATTCACCTTTTCCGTCACCTGGTTCAAGCCTTCCAGACTCTTCTTCAGCTGGGGATCGGTGGTATTCAGCATAAGCATCAGACGGTCTTCCAGCTTTTCAGCCTTAACAAGCAGGGTCTTGAAACGATCCTGGAATTCCGGATTGACGATAGTCTGGTTCAGAGCCTTCTTTACAGATTCCAGAAGGACCTTGGTACTATCGCAAACTTCACCGGCAAGGCCGATGGCTTCTGCAATACCGGCGTCGAACTGACCCGAAATGGTATCACCCGGGACGAAGTAGCTTGTGGAATCGCCGAGAATCATACCGATCTGACGTTCACCCATGATACCGATATTCTGCACTCTGATTTCGGAATCCTTGGGAATCTTCACGTCGGTACGAAGTCGGATCGTCACCACCACGCGGTGTCCAGAAAGTTCGATATTCTCGACCTTACCTAGACGAACACCGTTCACCTTCACAGGGTCATCCAGCACAAGGGTACTGACCTGGGTAAAACGCAGGTAGTAAGTGTTGAATGTTTCGCGAGGATCCTTTTCGTTCAGGAAAAATACGCCAAATACAAGAATAATGAGCGCCAGTATTACAACCAGGCCCACAGAAAAATACAGTGCAGAATACTTTTTCATTTGGCTTTTAATCTAGTTATTATTCTTCGATACGTTTGATAGGACTATTATTTTCAATGCCATTTACATGGCGATCCAGCCAATCATACAGCAAAGCGTCGCGTTCTGCCTTGGGGAGCAGGAACTTTTCGCGGCCTTCCTTCTGCATGTATACATCCAGATAGGTCATCAGCACGCCACCAGCCACAGAAACATTCATGGATTCGGTAATGCCATACTGAGGCAGCTTGAATTCATAGTCGGCATGGGCCAGGGTGTCCGGGTGGTTACCATGGAACTCGCTGCCCAGGTAAAAAGCGGTAGGCTGGCTCAAGTCCAGATCCAGAACGGAGTTGGTAGTATTGGTGCTGGCCACGGCAATCTTATAGCCCTTGGCACGAAGCTTTTCCATGCAGAGCATGCGCTTCTTGTAAAGGTAAAGGCTCATCCACTTGTAGGAACCCTTCAAGATGGACTTGTTCACGCTATAGGCGTTATCTTCTTCGATCACGTGCACATCCTGCAGGCCAAAGACTTCAGCCGTACGGATCACTGCAGAAATGTTATGGGGATCGAACAGATCTTCCAGCACCATGCAGAAATGCCTTGTACGACGGTCAACGACAGAAGTCAACAGTTCCTTTCGACGGTCCGTCACACGGGCCAGCAGGGATTCCAAGCTTTCCTTTTCGATCAAATCACTCATTTTTTTTCCTCTAAAACTTGATTGTCCTTCACTATAATTGGAACTGCGTCCAAATCCTGTTTACGCTGCGCGACGCGTTCCTTCTGAACCTTTTCGAAGTCGCCTAGTTTCCAGGGCGCCCCATTCACCACGCTTTCAAAATCCAGAACATACTGAATATTATCCACTGACTTCAGGGATGCATTTTTCAGCATGGGCTCCTTGTCCCCAGAGAAATACTTGCCGGCAGCCTTCTTCACATCTCCCACAATATGGTCGATCTTTTCATTTACCACTTTCTTGAACACACCCATCTGCATAATGGAATTCAAGACGGAGTTGGCCGGGAACACAATAGCCGTTAATTTGTACTTAAGTTTCGTCCTCGAAACGGGATCCATGTCCAAATAGGCAATTGCAGTACCATGCAGGGACCATTTCAAGACCTTGGCATGTCCGTATCCGAAGAACAAGTTGCGCAAGCCCAGCTTAGTACCGGCACTATCCTGCAAGGCCCAGTAGAATTCTCCAGAAAGGCTGCGGCCATTGCTGCCATTAAAGAACCGACGATTCCGATGAGTATACTCGAGGGTGTAGTTTTCATCCAGGTAAGCGTTAATCAGCTGTGCTGTAAAAGGCATATTGTCAAAGAGGTAGCTGATCACATCTTCATTTAGCGGAAGGGTCCCCTCGTTCACGTAAATCGCACGATACTTGCGTCCTAGGCGAGCGAAAACCTCATGCACCATAGGCTGCTTGGGATCAGGGTTGAAACCACGACTTACAATTTCCTTGTAGGGAGCGCAGAATTCATCGTTGTACTTCACCTTAGGCCATGGTTTCAAGTCTTCTTCGAAACAACCTTCAAAATCCACATTCAGGCAGGCCTTGAGCCCCGAGCAAAGAGAACGAACGTCATCTTCATTCCCGAGTTTTTTCTTCAGGAATTCATGTTTACCGATTTTCTTCAAGGAATCTGCCGAGATCGCGGTAACAAAAGAAGCCGCAGAATTCGTCGTTCCAGAATCCTGGGCAAACGCCGGCAACGCAAGTCCAAGGACAAGCAGCACAAAACCAGCAATTTTAAAGAAACCGGCTATCACTAGTTACGAAATTCCAGGCTATCCAGGGGGACAACGGTAAAAGGTTTAATCGATTCAAGTTTTGCCACAGGAGCCACAATGGAAACGGTCATCTTGGACCTGTCAAAGTACTTTGCCACCATGGCCTTTACCTGTTCCGGAGTCACAGCGTTGATTTCCTTGACATAATCCAGATAATGGTCAAAGGACTTTCCAAGCAGTTCGCCCTTGGCAAAAATGATTGCCGTAGAAGAAGGGCTGTCAAACAGGCTGGGCAGGCTTTCGATCAGGGACTTCTTGGCCTGGGCTAATTCTTCTTCGGTAGGACCTTCCTTGGCCAGCTTTTCCACTTCTTCAAAAATCAATTTCATGGCAAAGTCCACCGATTCCACCTTGGTCTGCAAGGCGATGGTGGTCATGGCCGTATCGCGATAATCATT
Source organism: Fibrobacter sp. UWH1 (assembly GCF_002210365.1). NCBI lineage: Bacteria > Pseudomonadati > Fibrobacterota > Fibrobacteria > Fibrobacterales > Fibrobacteraceae > Fibrobacter > Fibrobacter sp. UWH1. The sequence continues at coordinate 16,022 of NZ_MWQG01000020.1, read as the reverse complement.
ACCGACGGAACTATAGACACTGTAGGCAAGACCTTCATCACTGCGGACTCGATTCATAAGACGGCTAGTAAAGCTTCCGCCGCCCAAGATGAAACTGGCCACTGCAGCCGGATAGTAATCCGCATGAGGACGCTTTACAAAAGGCTGGTTCATGGAAATGTTGGCCTGGGTAATATCCTTGTCCACCACGTAAATTCCAGGCTTGTTCAGGAAGGTCAGCGGTTCAGGCTTCGGGCGAGCTACCTTGGCAGAATCCACCTTCCAGTTCGCAAAGAATTCCTTTAGGGCAACAATTGCAGAATCCTTATCCACATCGCCAGACAAGGCGAAAATGATTTTCTTCGAAGAGTAGACACCTTCTGCCAGACGCTTCACATCGGCAGGAGTGACAGCCTTGTATTCCTCGGCGTTGGCATCCCAAAGTCTTGCGTTGGGGGCATAATTAACCTTGCTCTTCAAGGCAGACAGAACCTTAGCCGGGGTATCGTATCGACGGTCGTAGGCCGTCACATAGTTAGCCTTTATAATTTCAAGCTGTTCCCCATCAAAGGCGGGAGCCGTAAAAACCTGACGGGCCATATTCATCATGCCCGGAAAATCCTTGGACAGGCAGTTGATATCGAACATGGAGCTGAAAGTTCCAACAGAGGAACTGAGACCAGCACTAATGAATTCCAGGGAATCATCCAGGGCATGGGGAGTTATTCCACCACCGCCACCACGGCGAAGCATGGAACCCACCATGGAACTGGCCGCCTCATCCTTCAAGGAGCTAGGCACATCCGATTCATCAAAGTAGACCGTAAAGTCAACCAAAGGCAGACTTCTATCGCTAACGATATAGCCCACGATTCCCGAGGCGATTTCTACGCGGTAATCCTTGGGATGGGGAGCCACATACTGGAACTCGGGGAACTGAACATCCTTATAGCTCCCGGGAAGTTTTTCTTTTGCAGAAACTTCAACCGTTTCTACCGTTTCAGCCTTTGCAACGTCGGTCGCAACAGCGGATTCCACAGGAACCGTTTCGTCAGCCTTTTGAGTTGCCGGAGCAGAAGCGCAGGCACCAAGGGCAATCGCCAGGGAAGACACGCAAACACCGGCGGCACCATAAAAAAATCTGGAATGTCTATTAGCCATTTGCCCCTCAAGATAGCAAAAGAAACGACCGCCCATTTTTCAGGATTCAGTATTTTATAACTTTGGGCCATGTCAGGAAAAATCCGTTTCGCACCAAGCCCCACCGGCTACCTCCACGAAGGCCATTTGCTTTCGGCACTTTACGTCTGGGCCGCCGCCAAGAAATGGGACCTGCACATCCACCTGCGAATTGAAGATCACGACCAGGGAAGAGCCCGCCAAGCCTACATCGACGGCATCCGCGAAGACCTGGAATGGCTCGGTTTTGAGCACCACAGCGAAAGCATCCAGAGCGAACGTCATCACATCTACCAGGCTGTCCTGGAAGAACTTTCCCAGAAGGACCTAGTGTACCCCTGCACCTGCAGCCGTAAGCAGCTGGAGGCCGAAAATCCCAGAAGCGAAACTGGAGAAATTATCTACCAGGGGAAATGCCGAATTTTAGATGAGAGACGAGAGGCGTTTGGCCACCTTCAGGTGGGAGACAAGGAACCGGAAAATAATGGGATGGGGCTTGCGCCCCATAGCCTCAGGGTTAGAATTTCTAACAAAATAATAAACTGGAAGGACTATCGTCTCGGAGACTTCAGCGAGAATCCGTCAGAACAATGCGGAGACTTTCCCATCCGGGATCGCGACGGTTTCTGGACTTACCAATTCGCCGTCTGCGTCGATGATTTGCATCAAGGAATAACCCATATCGTTCGAGGCGAAGACATCCGCAATTCCACGGCACGTCAGATTTACCTCTCAGAATTAATCGCCAACGTCTGTGCCGATTCCACCCGCATACAGATGCCCGCCTACAAGCGCCCCTTCTACCTGCACCATGCCCTAATCGTGGATCCCAACGGCAAGAAGCTTTCCAAACGTGAGCTAGCTCACAGTATTCGGCAAGATAAGGAAGATGGCATAACCCCCGAAGCCCTCATTGGCCGAGTACTTTACAAGGCAGGCTTCCAAAATACCCCCACCCCACAGCCCCTAAATGCGGCAGTTGAACAAATAATCCATACTTTATAAAGTTTACGTAATTTTTACGCGGGGGAAAAAATTTATATTCATAGTATGGCTCAAGTGTCTCCTTCTGCAATCATATCGAAAATTCGTCAAGAAGCAGCTCTTTTTGATTCAAAAGATCGTTTACTGAACTTTTCTACCAAGGGTGACTTCCAATCTCCTCTTATTATGGAGGCTGGCGACCTTTTCTTCGAAAAGTGGAAAAATTCCAATGGCCCGCTGCCGCTGGATTCCTTCTTCCCTGTGAGCGACAAATTTAGCGCACAGCAGAAAGCTGAAACCATTGAATCCGTCTGCACCGTCCTTAAAGAAAAAGACGAAGATTTCGGCAGATCGGACCTGTACCTTCTTCTGGGCTTCCTGAAGTGGGACGGAAACGCACTTGCACCAAGCCTTTTAATCCCCCTCGATGTCGACACGACAAAGAAGACTCTCTACATTTCCAACAGGACTCCTATTGAGAACGTAGTCCTTAGGGAACGCCTCAAGGATTCCGTCCCCCTGCCCAAGGCAGGCGATGCAATCATCAATGGGCAGTTCAGCCTCTTGCTGTACTTCTCCATGTTCGAAAAGTCCATCGCATCCATGAAGAGCTGGAAGTTCACTCGTCATGGTCTTTGCCTGGGATTTTTCAACACCGGTCGACTCCTCCTGAAAAACCGTTTTGAACAGGGATGGAACGACAAGAAAATTGACACAGCCCCGGTACTTTCATCCCTTCTTCGAGAAGACGGCTTTAAGGTAAAGGAATCCATCTTCGAGGAAAAAGATTTCAATCAGGTATTCAATCCCTGTGAACATCACTTCCTCTATACCATCGATTCCCATACTAGCAAGGCTGCCATAGACGCCCTGGATCCAGAAGTAGAAGCCTACGCAATCCAGGCGCTGCCGGGCACCGCAAAGATGAAGGTTGCCGCCAACATCGTAGCCGATTCTGTCGCCCAGGGGAAGAACGTCCTTGTGGTCAGCCGCAGAGCAACCACAGCCAGGGAATTTCTGAACACATGGAAACCGCCTTTCCGCACGTTCGCCAACGTTGACCGCAATGCTGTCGCCCAGGAACTCCATAAGGCCCGCAAGGATTTTTCAGACTACTATGACGCAGTCAACAAGCCCCTGCAGCCATCCGGCATCATGCTTTCGGGCCTTCTCAAGGAATTCATCAAGGCCAGAGCCCCCAAGCAGAAATTCCCGGAGACCATTTTCCAGGGAGTGCCCGAACTTAGCTTCGAAAGGTACGAAGCCCTTAAAAAAGATCTTGCAGAGCTGACTGAGCTATACTTCGAGAAAAACGGCATCGAAGCCCGTACAGCCTTCCAAGGCGTCAAGGTTCCTAGCCTCACACCAGAGCAGAAAAACTCTCTGGCCGATGAACTGAACCGCGCCGCCGAACGGGCCAGTGAACTGGATACCATCCTCAAACGACTTCAGGAAGCAGGCCTGTTCCCCACAGGAATCTTCCTGGCCGGTCTCTCCGATATCCTTGAACTATTCAAAGACAACTTTAGCGAAAGCACTCCCACCTACGACCAATGGCAGCTCCGTTCCAGCAACTGGGACGCCTACAGAGAAACATTGTCCATGCTGCCCGAAGCGGGCGACAAGTGGGTCCGCTACCGCCGTCAGACGTCCGACATTTACACCGACAATGCCGTAGACGAAAACATCCTTACCGCACGCGAAGACTTCGTTGAAAGTCAGAAGGCCACCCTAAAGGGTCTGTCAGACCGTTACCGTTCTTCTAGGCGCCAGCTCCTCCAGGTTCTCCGCAACCCCAAGGAAGTCCAGTCCGACGCCCAGCTTATCGACCTGATAGACACCCTTCTGGAACTGCAGGACAACAAGAAGGCATACAAGGAATCAGCCGTTCTGGGCAATCACCTCCTCGGAAAAGATTGGCTCTACGAACGTTCCAACTGGATTGAACTGAATACCAAGATTCAGTACTTGTACGACTTCCGCGACAAGCACAAGGACAATCCTCGTTTTGAACTGCTCCTGCAAATTCTTGAACAGTGGAGTCTCTTCAAAGACCTACAGCCCAAGTTGGGCGATCTTTGCGAAGCCGTACGCAGTCTCCAGCAAGCCATCCGCAAGATTACCAAGGAAATGAACCTAGAGGAACCTCTAGAAAGCCAAAGCATTGAAAAGTGGTTGGGCACAATCAAATCCTGGAACAAGAACTGGGATAGCTTGGACACCCATCTACAACTGTCTGCCCTTACAAAGAAAATCGCAGACTACAACTGTCCCAACCTTTCAGCATTCCTAAAGGATCCCAGCAAGGCCAATCGGGAAATCCCGCAGGCCGTAGCTCATCATTGGGCAGGCTCCCAGGTGCAGACCGCAACCAAGGTTTTCCCGGAACTGTTCTCCTTGAATCCCAAGGCACACGCCCAGAAAGGCAAGGAATACAGAGACATCCAGGACCGTTTCTGCAACGCGAACTTCAGGGAATTACACGACACTCTTCAAGCCTCGCCCGAAAGGTTGACATCCATCAGTCTCAGCGATTCTTTCTGCCTGCCTGAAGACAGACACTTTGACATCGCCATCATTCTTGATGCAGAATGCGTCTCTGTCGTAGAATCCATTCCTACCCTGCTCAGCGCAAACAAGATTATTCTTGTGGGTGACCCCCACTATCCCGCTCTGGAACCGCTCACTTACGACGCCTTCCAGGAACCGCCGATTTCTCATACGACACTGTTCCACGATAGCATTCTGTCAGCCTCTCTTCGCCAGGGCATTTCTACTCGCGAACTGTGGTTCTCGACCCAGTATTCCGACGCGACCCTGGTAAGTTTCGCTAACCAGAAAATCTACAGCCGCGGCATCAGACAATTGCCTGTTCCCAGTCGCGAAAAATTCACCGGTATCAAGCTCAAGGTCGTCCAGAACAAGGTGAATGCAATCGCACAGGCAGCCATCCGCCATGCAGAAAAGAACCCCAGCAAGACCCTAGGTATCGTGGCATTCCATCAGACGACCTGCCACGAAATCGAGGAATGCATCAAGAATATGGTGGCGGCAGGTTCCGCAACGGCACGATTCTTCACACAGCAGAATCCGGATATCCGCTATTACGTCAAGACCCCGGAACGAGCCGCGGGACGTTTCCGCGACGTGATCCTTGTTTGCGCCGAATCCGAAGGCGTTACTGGAGTCAACGGCGACAACAAGATAGCCGTCTGTTCCACTCTGGCAAAGCACGAAACCCACGTCTACATTTCCGAAACGGATCTCGCCAAGCAGGGCAATGCCAAGCACAATCTCTTCTGGGACTGGATCACCTACCTGCAGGCCAAGGACTTCACCGAAAAGAACGACCTTCATACAGCAGGGTCCGACATTCACGATTCCATCGTCGACGCCCTTAAGAAAGAAAACTTCCAGGTCGAAGACTCCTTTACCAAGGGAGGCATTCCTGTGGGACCGGTCGTGGCAGACGCCAATAATCCTAGCCGCTTCCTAGCACTCATCGAAGACGACTGCACTACGGAACGTTTCCGTGAATCCGTGGAAGACCGCGACTATATCCGTCCTACCATCCTGAAACAGACTGGCTGGAAGGTCCTGGCGCTCTGGCTCCCCTTCTGGTACATGGCAAATCAGGATGAAGTCAGCCACCTGGTAACAACGCTCGCCATTGAACAAAGTATCGCTCCGCCTCCCGCCAGCGACGAAGAACCGGAAGATGAAGACGAACTGGAAATGCCCGTCAGCGAAGGACCGCAGGTGGTGGCCTACCAGGTGCAACACCCCAAGATCGAGGGCACGCCCCACGACAAGCCTATTGCTGAACTGCCGGCTGCAGCCATTATCACCCAGCTGAAATTCTACGTAGATCACGAGGCACCGATTCACGAAGAGATCCTGATCCAGCGAATTCTGGAGCTGCATCACGTGGATCGCGCAGGTCCTGTACTCCAAAAGGCACTGACCGAAGCACTGAACCAAGGTCTTCAGAAAAAGCGCTTCGTCAAGACCGGCCCCTTCTACTATTCCCTCAAGCCCCAGGAATTGGTTCCCCGCAACAGGAGCGGCCGCCCGGACTTCGAGAGGAACCTGGTTTTTGTTGGTCCTGAAGAACGAGCCCTGCTCCCCTCCAGCATGGACGAACACGCTATCAAACAGGCACTTGGCCTGCTAGTGTAAAAAGTCTAACGGTTATACAAGAAAAAGGTACTGCGGACAACCGCAGTACCTTTTTTAATCTTTGCTGCAAGGAATTTCACAGACCCAAAGGTCCGACAATTCCCTTCTACTTAACCTTTACTACAAACGCATTGATATTGTAGGCAGAAAGTTCGCGAGCCTTATCTTCAGCGGCTTTCTTAGTAGTCCATCCACCGCCACGAAGCTTGTAGAACGGAGTATCGAATACAACCTGGATTGCATAACCCGTGCTAGCGGAAAGCTGGGCACGACGACGCTGAGCCGCATCAAAGTCAGCAACAGCTTCGAACTGCAGCATATAGTAACCGTCAGACTTGCCGGACTTGGTATTTGCCTTAACCACGGCGGCACTCTGCTGGGAATCAGCAGAATCTCTGAGGGACGCATTCAATACAGGCTTATATTCATGGCCCCTGAAAAGGGAATCCAGATCAGTGGGTTCGGCAGCAAACGCAGCAGAAACACCCAGAGCAAAAAGCGATACAACAGCTAAAATTTTTCGCATGGAGAAAATATAATAAAAAAGGAGCGGATAAATCCGCCCCTTTTTAAAGCACTTGTTATCAAGACTTAGTTGTTCTTCTTGAAGTCTTCCCATGTGCGATCAATGGGATATGCATTCTTAGACTTCTTGATACCGAACATGGAAGTCTTGTCCTTGCGGTTTTCCTTAGAACCGTTGATTCTGACGTAGGTATCGATCTTGGTGATGTATGCACCAGTACCAACCAAGCGACCTTTATCAGAGGTCATGTTCCAACCGATGTAGTAGTTGGTGCCATGAGTAGTACAGTTCTTGCCAGCACCACCGAAGAAGTACTTCTTGTTGTGCTGGAAGTTCAGATCGTCATCGCAGTAGATCTTTGCAGAGGAACTTGCCACATAAGCACCCAGGTTGGTGAAGTATTCAACCTTGTAGTAGAAGTAGAAGTCACTCATATCAACGTCTTCGTTAGCAACCTTCTTCTTGTCGTACAGAGCCTTCATATCAGACTTGACCAAGTGACCCGGGATACCCCACTTGCTCTTGATGACCTGTTCGTTTCCGTCCAGAGAAGAGACAGGGATCGCGGTAATCGGGCTTGCGCAAGAATCAAGGAGACATTCAGCAGCATTGCCAGTGTAGGCGAAGTTCACATCGTAAACACCCACTTCGGCGTCACCGGTAACCAGCACCCAACGAGAGGGCAGACGCTTGGTTTCGTTGTAACCAGTGGGAGAGTTCCAGTGGTAATCTACGTCAAAGGAAGTACGCATTTCATTTGCACCGTAAGCGGTGGAATCCATGTTATCGCGCCAGATAAGCTTAGTCAGGTCGCCGCCCAGACGCAGGTAGTCACCAGCATGGGGAGACAGAGCGTTACTAGACGTCTTGTAAATCACGTCAATCTTGCCGTAGCCATCTTCACGAGAACTAGGAACAGGAACGATAGAAGAGGTCACCACAGTACCAGTCGGACCAGTTGCAGAAGCGAACTTGGCAACAGAGTCAAGGCTAGTTGCAGAATTCAGGTAGAAGTCGAAGGAAGTAGTGTTGGTCGGATCCAGCAAGGTCACCGGTTCAGAGAGAATCACGGTCAAGTTGTCGTAACCACTCAGTTCACCATCCTTATTCTTCTGGGAAATCACGATTGCTTCGATAGGTACAGGAGCGATACGATCCACGATGTTGCCTTCAAAGCCCTGCTTGATGTGCTTACCATTATCATCGAAGGATGCATAAGAGTAAACCTTACCGGTACCAGCAGTCTTAATGCGGCTAGAAAGGGTCAGGCCGCCAACTTCGAGGCGATTGTCGCAATAGCCAGTAGCTGCATCGAGATTCAAGCAGGAATACTGAGTCTTATTGACGATAACATTGCAGTACTTAACGGAGTCAGCCTTAAGGGTAGACATACCGTCCTTGAAGGGATAAATCGTATCCGCAGCAACAGAATCCCACAAGATGCAGATCTGTTCCGGCAGAGAGTCCTTATGAATATTGCGGTTGAAGTAGATGGCGATAGAGTCACCCACACCGTCCAGATATTCGCTAGCAACATAGTCGCTATAAATCTTCATAGCTTCAACAGGAGCTCCCTTTACGTCGAAGATATCAGCAAACTGCGGCACAGGTACCGGCGGTTCACGGAAGTAAATCGGGTGGTAGTGAGCCATGATAGCATCGCTACCGTTACCAGAAATGGAGATTCTGGCCGGGTTGCTGTTAGCAGGATTTTCAGCATCATAACGATAGGTCTTACATTCATTACCGCTGCAACGGATCTGCACTCTTGCAAAGCCATTTTCGAAGGGTTCAGATGCAGAAAGTACAAGACCTTCAGATGCCACGCCGGCAGCCATAGTCAAGCCAACGTTACAATCGTCGCACTTGTAGTAGGCAAAGGAACCATCGGCCTGCTTGGAGGGCTTCAGAATAACCATGTTGAAGTCCTGATCGGTATCAGTCCAACGTTCTTCGAAACCAGGAGCGGCGGGATCATCACCAGTAATTTCCTTCCAGTTGGAATCCCTGGAATCTACGAAGGCAAGCTGCGGCAGGTAGAAGGTCAGAGACAGAGCCTGCTTACCAGATGCGGTAGAAATCTTGTAGGTTTCCATGGAGTAATTCATATCACCAAGGTCAACAGTGACATAGACGGTATCAATACCACCATCGGGGCCAAAGCTGCGAGCAGCACCCGGATCAATGGGGGTAAAGGAGCCATCTGCTTCCTTAACGAAGTACTGCAGGTAGTTCTTTCCATCAGCGCGATCAGTAGTAGACTTCAAGGTGTAGCTAACGCTTCTTGCGTCATTGGGCTTGATCAGCACGGAATCAGAGGATACCTGGATTGCAGAAATATAAACCGGGACCAAATCGCTACCCATAGCGAAGTCAACCACTTCGTACTTGGACTTTTCAACACCCATGAAGCCACAGGTTGCCTTTGTACAGGGGTTTTCTGCTTCGGTAGTATCCAGGGCGGTAGCGTTATTGAAGACAACTTCCACTTCACCCTGAGACTTGTAAGTATAAACCTTGTTCTTGTCGCCATCGATATAGGCCCAGACAGTCCAGGTTCCCGGCGGCAGAGCAATCTGTTCGTAGGTGAACTTGGGCACAGCCGGGTTAGACAGGTCAATACCCGGAATAGAAGCGTCATTGGCCAGAAGCTGTGCAGAAGAGAGATCGGCAGGGAACTTGGTACCAGCGACCAGATAGTACTGGAACTTGAAGCTCGTACATTCAGACTTATTAACGAAGTCAGCACCGCAGCATTCGATGGCCTTATCGTCACCAGAAACTGCAGCAGCACAAGAACCTTCACCAGTCTGAGTATAGCACATCTGGTATTCAGGATTCTTGGGAGTGTAGTTTTCAGTCTTTTCCTTGGTAAGGGCAGTCTTCTGCTGGATGTACATATTGGTCTTGATACGAACGTTACTCATATCAGTACGACGGTCGCAGAAGAAGATGTCAATGTCATAGGTCTTGTTAGCAACGAGAGCACCCTGAGCACCAGTAAATTCATCCAGGTTCACGTAACCAGGAGCGGCAAGGTGGGTACCACCCAGGTCCACTGCCAACTTGTTATCGATATAGACCCAAATGTCATCGTCACCGCGGAAGGAGAACTGCATACCCGGACGGTAAACGAAGTGTGCGTGAGACTCGAAGCAGAACATCTGGTTGTTCATGCCAGAAATACGGGCATCCCAGGAAGTGTTGTCATAAACGTCGGGATTGGTACCGGAGTCGAATTCGCCGGCAGCCACAGGATAAAGGTCGATATAGGGGAGACCGCTCTTGGGTTCCAGGTCAGACCAGTCGGCCACGACACCCAGCTGAGCCTTAGCTGCAGCGGAAACCTTAGCCGGAGTACCGACACCGTATCTGACGTTGCCCAAACCCTTACGAGTAGCAGCAGCAGTAGCGCAAGTACCAACACAAGTACCGAGAGTAACGGAGTCCTTAAGGTCATTCAAAATGGTAAATGCACCGGTGGGTTCGTTATAGCTATCGTATTCCCACATACCGTCAGAAGACTGGGTAAAGAGCACGTCGCGGCAATGCATTGCATTGACATTGGGAGTTTCGCGGAACATCACGTCAAAAGCTTCCTGACTTACAAAGCAACCAGAAGCAGCATTGTAAGTCGGCTTCTTGGTCAGAGGATCCAGGAAGTCACCAACGATACCCTTGGTCACACCGATACAGGGAACAGTATTTGCAGCACCGCCACCCGGGAAACCATAGGGAGCAGAAGCCACATAGCAACCGTTAGAAGCCACAGCAGGATAAGCATCGCAAGTGAATGCGCCATGGAGGGCGGCATCGGTATCATAAAGGATTGCAGCCAAAGTATAGGAGCAGTTACCTTCGATTTCAGGGTCAACTACAGAGAAGAGCTTGCCATCCGGAGCTTCATCCGGGTCAGCAATAAAGTAAAGTCTATCTACACCGTATGCATCGAAGAATGCTTCAACGTCAATGGCTTCAAGAGTGTTGTTCCAACCGTTGACACCGATTGCGTCGGCCAACATTTCGTCGGAATCCTTAAAGAGAACAAAAGAAGTGGGAAGATCTTCGTCCATCCACACAGCGTAGTACCATCCGCACATGGTGGGGTCAACCTTGAAGGGCTTACCACCAGCGTAGGTTCCATTGTCAGAATACATGGGAACGGAGGCCTTCCATTCTTCATCGTCCGGAACCAAGATGTAGAAGTACTTGATGTTGGGCTTTTTACCGTAAGAGATAAGAGTCTTGCCGGCCTGCTTGGGGTTTTCAAGAATGTAGACATCACCCTTGCTGTTGGGGCAGGCGAAGTCACGGTTGTTCATGGGATAGTTGGGATCCTTGGCATTATCCTTCGGGATACCATTCCACTTGGCCGTCGTAATATAGCGGATCGTAGAATCCGACATCATCGTATACACGGTGAACGTGGAGTCGTAGGCTTCACCACCGATCTTGGAAAGGTCATATTCGTAATAACCAGTCGTTGCATTGTAGGTCATTACAGACGTAACCTTCTGCTTGTTATTCATAGCAGTGTAGAAAGTCACTGTCGGGGCATTATTAGCGCCCCATTCCAGAGGCGGCTGAAAATGCAGCGTACCGGAACAGCTAGACCAGGCGCTCTGCACTCCCATGAGCACCATACATGTACCCAGAATCCACTTAAAGGCTCCCGCGAGGAGAGTATTCTTCTTGTTCTTCATAGTATTATTATCCATCAATGGTTTTCCTTCCAACATTCTTTGGCATAACGGAAAGACCGGCCATTCCGAAATGCCACACCGGCTTGAAATTTATCCTTTTCTAGCGCAGAATGCCACTCATTTTTTGAAATTTAAGTAAAAAAAGCGGTACGTTCTGTATACAAATGGTGGATATGTCGCATATTCGTGCATACATCACGCAAAATCGCGATAACAAAATTTTACATTTCATTTTTAGTTGCTTTTTTGAGCAAACCCTCTCATAAATTGTTAGATTTTCATACGGAATTCCAGGAGAGATTTATGCAGGATATGGACCAGACAATCGCCACCGCTGGCAACACGATCAAGTTTCCCACAGCGGAAATGCGCCCCCACCTGATAGTCCTGTACCCGCCCACCCACTTTAAGCAGATCCCCCTGTCCAAGGGAATAACAGTCCTTGGCCGCGGAACCGACGCAAACGTTCGACTGGACGATGAACTGGTCAGCCGTAAGCACTGTCAACTTTACTTTGACGGCCGTTTCGTTACTGTTTCCGACATGGGCAGCACCAACGGAACCTTTGTAGACGGCAATCCGGTCACCACCTGCAGGCTGGAATCCGACAACAGACTGCAAATCGGGAAAATGGTGCTGAAGGTCGATTATAAGGACCCCACCGAAGAAGCTTTTGACCAAAAACTGTATGAAGCCGCCACGAAGGACCCCCTGACACAGATCAACAACCGCAGAACCTTCATGGACCGCAGCCTGGGAGAACTGGCCCTGGCCCGCCGCAATAACTATTACGTCCACTGCATCATGCTGGACATCGACCACTTCAAGAAGGTCAACGACACCTGGGGACACCAGTGCGGAGACGCCATTCTCAAGGAAGTGGCCGCCATCATCAAGGATGAAAAGCGAGAATCCGACCTTCTTGCCCGCTACGGCGGTGAAGAATTCGTGCTGTTACTCTCTGGCGTAGGTGTCGAAGACGCAAAGAAAAGTGCCGAACGTTTCCGTTCTGCCATCGAGCGTCACCATTTTTCCTGGAAAGACACGATTGTTCCCGTGACAATCTCCCTAGGTTTGTCAAGCAGACAGGGAGAGCAAATCGGTAAAATGGAAGATTTGATAGCCTCAAGCGATAAACTTCTCTATATCGCCAAGGAAAACGGCAGAAATCAGGTGGTTTCCGAGTAAAGCCCTCCAAATCTTGCCTTACAGGGAGCCTTTTTCTAAATTGCGCTCCCGAAATGACAAAAATACACTCAGAAAGACTGAATTCCTTCGGAACAGCCAGCATCCCCAAGCTGGTTTTGCAGTTTTCCGTTCCCGCCATCATCAGTATGGTGGTCAATGCACTATATAATATAGTGGACCGTTTTTTCGTAGGTCAGGGCGTGGGCAGCCTGGGCATCGCAGGCATCACCCTATGCTTCCCCATCGCCCTATTCATTATGGCCATGTCCATGATCGTGGGCGTAGGCGGCAACACCCTTTTCTCGATCCGTCTGGGCGAAAAGAAGTACCAGCAGGCAGCCATCATCCTGAACAACTCCTTTGTGCTGCTTATTATAATGGCAGTGGGAGCCTTCGCCTTTGGCGAAATCTTCATGGAACCCCTCCTCAGGCTGTTCGGCGCCAGCGACCAGACCCTCCCCGTAGCCAGCAGCTACATGCGTGTCATCTTGCTGGGTGCAGTTTTCCAGACCGTGGCCCCGGGCATGAACCACTTCATCCGTTCTATGGGTCACCCCAAGACAGCCATGTTCCGCGAAATTATCGGCGCCGTCACTAATGTGGCACTGGACTACATCTTTATCATGCGCCTCCACTGGGGAATCGAGGGCGCCGCCTGGGCAACCATCTGCTCCCAGCTGGTCAGCAGCATTCTCATCACCCAGTTCTTCCTGAAAAAGAGTACGCCGGTGAAGATCAACCGCCGCTACATGAAGTTGCGCGCCCCCTTCGTGCGCAAGATCTACATTCTGGGCCTGCCTCCTTCTGTAATGCAGATTTGCAACAGCCTCATGAACGCAATTCTCGCCTGGAGCCTGACTACCTACGGAAACAAGAGCATTGAAGCCTCCTCCACCATGTCCGGCGGCGACATGGCCATTTCCGCTTTCGGCATCCTGAACAGCATCGTCTCTATTATCGTGCTGCCCCTGCTTGGTTTTGTAAACGGAACCCAGCCCATCGTGGGGTACAATTACGGAGCCAAGCTCTACACCCGAGTCAAGAGCGTGGTCAAGTTTGCCTACCTTTACGCCATGATTTTCATGGTTCTGGCATGGGCTTTGGTCCAGTGGCAGGCCCCCGCCTTCGTAGCCCCCTTCGCCCCAGGTGACCTGAGAATGCAGGAAGTGGCTGCCAAGGCATTGCGCCTGTTCACCTGCACAATTTTCATGGTCCCGTGCGGTATGATTGCAGGTAGCTTTTTCCAGGGAACCGGAAAGGCAGGCAAGTCTATGTTCCTAAACGCTTGCCGTCAGCTGATCCTGTTCATCCCCTTCTTGATGATCCTCCCGCTGTTCTTCGGCCTAACCGGAGTTTTCTGCGCCCAGCCCGTAGCCGACGTGGGAACCGCATTTATCGGTTTGTATATGCTCCGTAAGGAATGGAAGCGAATGGTTTAACCAGCAATCCATTGAACTAATTAAACGTTTATCAATAGACATACAAAAAGCCAGCGCCTTTGCGCTGGCTTAATGTTTATCTAAACCGTTAGATTGTCTTTACTTGAACTTCACAATTTCATGGTGACGGCCGGAACGGACGACGAAGGTACCCTTGCTAGGAGCAACCACCTTAGTCTCGCTCGTTGAAACGGTCCCAGAAGCTACAACAGATCCAAGCATATCCATCACCTCGTAGGATTTGGGCTGAGATGCGATCTCTTCGTTAAAGACAATCACGAAAGTAAAGGGAGCAACCATCTTTACGCGGAATGTAGGTTCAGCATAATTGCGGTCTTCATCATCCTTTTCATCACTGCTGTCATTCTTTCCATTTTCCTTAGAACTGGAGCTGGAAGGATCGACATTGCCGTTACCGTTTTCTGCTCCTTCAGGATTCTTACCATCTTCGGTAGCAGAAGCAGATGAACCGGCAACAGGATTTTCTTCGGAACCGCCATTGCTGTTAGAAGAGCCGTCCAATTCGCCTCCGTTGGAACCACTATCGGAGCTGCTGATTTCTTCTTCGAAGGTTCCATTTTCATCAATGGTAAAGGTCATGATCTTCTTTGTAGATTTATTGATTTCAATAAAGATGCTCCAACGGCCGGGAGCCAGCTTCATCTTGTCATAATAGATCATAGGTACCGAGGGATCAGTCAGATCAATGCCACCCACGTTCACTTCACCGGCAGTCAACATCTTTGCGGTAGACTTATCCAGGGTTCCTCCGCTTACTAGATAATAAGACGGAGTCAATCCCAGGGAAGCAAGTTCATTACCGCAAGTTTCTACGTTCTCACTACCATTCAGGGCAGCTGCGCAGGATCCGCCATTGTTTACGCTATAGCATACACCATAAGTGTAAGTTCCGCTGGCAGTTTTTTTCTTGCTCACCGTTAGGCTCTTCTTCTGCTGAAGATACATATTGGTACTGATACGGATGTTACTCATATCGGTTCGACGGTCACAGAAGAAGATGTCGATATCGTAAGTTTTTCCAGCAACGAGATTACCCTGAGCCCCCTTAAATTCATCCAGGTTTACATAACCAGGAGCAGCCATATGGGTTCCGCCCAAGTCAACAGCGAGTCTGTTGTCGATGAACACCCAGATATCATCATCGCCGCGGAAGGAGAACTGCATACCGGGGCGATAAACGAAGTGGGCATGAGACTCAAAGCAGAAGTGCTGATTTCCCTTGCTCTTTATGCGCAAATCCCAAGACAGATTGTCGTACACGTCAGGATTCGTTCCCGAATCAAACTCACCAGAAGCCGTGGGGTACAGGTCAATATACGGAAGCCCCGTCGTAGGTTCGATGTCGGCCCAGTTTTCCACTTTACCCAACAACGAAATTGCAGCGCTAGAAACATAGCTCAGCGAACCAGCACCATATCTCACATTTCCGAGTACGTTACGGAGTGTAGCGGCAGTGGCGCAGGTACCAGTACATACCCCGGCAGCAACAGAATCCTGAAGGTCATTCAAAATGGTAAATGCGCCAGTAGGTTCATTCTGACTGTCATATTCCCACTTGCCGTCTGCTGTCTGAGAAAAGGGCACATCGCGACAATGCACGGAATTAACGCCCGGAGTCTCGCGGAACATCACGTCAAAGGCTTCCTTACTGGGGAAACAGCCACTGGCAGGATTATAAGTCGGCTTCTTGGTAACAGGATCCAGATTTTCATTGACGATACCCTTGGTCACACCGATACAGGGAACAGTATTTGCAGCACCGCCACCCGGGAAACCATAGGGAGCAGAAGCCACATAGCAACCGTTAGAAGCCACAGCAGGATA